>JAGXSK010000199.1 GCA_018333845.1 Clostridia bacterium
TGAAGGCAAAACTGGAAAAAAAGATTAAGAGCAAACTTGCAGAAGTTTCTGTGGCGGCTGCAGGAAGGGCACTATACACCCAAAAGGCCTCAATAACTAAAAATTTATCACCAGGAGAGGTTATAAATGAAAATAGTATCTATTCTTTAGTAATGGCAGGTGTTTTAGAAGCTGAGAAGCTAATTAAAAAAAGCACCAGCCATCAGGACAACAATTATTACTGTGTTGGTTATTCAGTTATAAAGTATTACCTGGATTCTCAGGAAATAAAAAACCTGGTTGGTCAACGCGGAAATCTGATGGGGGTTGAAATAATAGCAACATTTCTTCCAAGAGTTGTTGTTGATTCCTTAAATTCAGTTATTACTGGGGCCGATTTAGTCATAAAAAATATGACCCTTGAGCCCATAGCTGCCAGCACTATTGTAATATCTGAAGGCATGAGACGATTAAATATTGCCCTGGTTGACATTGGTGCCGGCACTTCTGATATTGCCATATCTATTAATGGCGCCATAAGCTCCTATGCCATGGTTCCCTCTGCTGGTGACATGATAACAGAGGCAGTTTCAGAAAAACTACTAGTTGATTTTAATACTGCAGAAAACATTAAGAAAAGGTTAAATACACAAACTAAAATTTCATATAAAGATATTCTTGGAATGGACATGGAGATTAGTTCAGGGGAAATCATAGATTTAATCTCTGAAAATATAGAAACTTTAGCAAAGAAAATTTCCCATGAAATATTATCACTAAATGGTAAAGCTCCTCAAGCCATAATATTAATTGGTGGCGGAAGCTTAACTCCCCTACTGCCGGAAAAAATAGCAAATGAGGTGGGTTTACCCAAGGAAAGGGTTGCAGTAAGGGGCAGGGAGATCATGGATAATATATTTGGTGCCAACAGCAAACTAAATGGTCCAATGTCAATTACACCCCTGGGAATTGCATTAACCCAATCTCTTGGAAGGAGAAATAGCTTTGAATTTTTACACATAAATGGTGAGATGGTAAGAATCTTTGGCAGAGAGAAATTAAGTGTCTTGGATGCTTTAATGGCTAGCGGTGTCAAAAGTTCTGAAATTTATGCAAAACCAGGAGCTGGTATTACCTTTGAACTAAACAATAAAATAATGATATTAAAGGGACAAAAGGGAACTGATCCCCAAATCAAAATTAATGGAAAGTCAGCCAGTCTTGATGACCTGGTACAAAACGGTGATAATATATTTTTTGAACCAGCACAGCCAGGTGAAAACGCCAGGGGGATTATTAAGGATATTCTTCCAGGCAATCTTGAAAAAACCTTGTTTATTAATGGGCAAAAAAGGTATCTAAAGCCCATTGTTTACCAAGATGGAATTAAAGTTAAATTAAACGCACCTTTAATAGACAAGGCGATTATATCTGTAAACACCATGGATACAATCAAGGATGTTTTTCAATACCTGGAAATTGAACAAGAAACAGTCCAGCAAATATCTATTAATTCCATGGATGCCTCTCTAGAAACAGAAGTACACAATAATGATGAAATTTCTATTGTTTATAAAAGTAAATCGGATAGTTATGAGAACAAGGAAATCAAGGATCAATTATCAACTACTGATAGGATTCAAATAACAGTAAATGAAGAACAAGTATTTTTAGATAAGACAAATGCACCTTTAATGCTGCTGGATATTTTTAAAGCAATTGATTTTTCACCAACACCACCAATTGACAAAAATAAACTAGTTCTAAAGATTAATAATGAAAATGCTGCTTATACCTCCTATATTAAAAATGGAGATAAGGTTGAAATTTTTTGGGATTAGCCATTACCGTTTAGATAATTCTATAACCTTATTCCATTGTTCATGGCTTACCGGAATTATGGATAAACGAGGTTGGCGTATGAGTTCCCAATTCTGCCAGGATAATGCTACACTATTTTCGCCCGAAGCTGCTAATTCCTTTAATTTTTTCAAGGTTACTGGTTTGTTTAGTTTTGAAATGGGCGTAACATAAAATACCAATAGTCCATTGTCATTTTCCTTTGGATCTGGAAAGGGTTCAGAGACTATCTCAGCAGTACCAATAATGCTTCTTTCTTTACCAGTATGGTATATAAATACCCGATCTCCTTTTTGCATTTTAGCAATGTTTTTTAGGGCCTGGTAACCCTTTACACCATCCCATTGAGTTTTATTGTCCCTTACTAAATCATCCCAACTGTATTCTTCAGGTTCAGTTTTTAACAGCCAATAATTCAAAATTCTTACCTCCTTGGTTTATATTCTATCCATTCTAAAGAATTTAAAAAAACAGCCCAATAAAGTTGCATTTTTGCATAAGGGTCCTAATTTAGTGTCACAATAATAAAAAACTTTTTTCAAGGAGTGATTTTAGATGCACTATTCAAGAGCAGAAGAAATACTAAATTCTACTAGAACAATTGAAGTTCTTTATGAGGGAGAGCCAGTTTGGATAAACAGCTTGAATCCTAATCAACAAACAGCAAAAGTAACTATAGGAGATTCAAACAAAAGAATTGATGTTCATGTGAATGAACTTGTAGAGAATAGCTGATAGGTATGTTATAATCTTACAGTATGTAAGAAATAGATTATCATTTTCAAGGTAGGTTATAACCTACCTTGTTTTTATACTATCTTGTTATTTATAGAATAGGAGGCTGTGTGATTTGTGTCAACACTCAATTTGATTGCTACTGCAACATTTGGATTAGAATCTATAGTTGCTGGTGAACTAAAAAGCCTTGGATACGAAAATCTAACTATTGAAAATGCAAGGGTTGCCTTTGCAGGGGATGAACTAAGTCTATGCAGGGCAAACATCATGCTTAGAACAGCAGATAGAATACGGTTAAAGGTAGGGGAATTTCAAGCAACTACCTTTGATGAATTATTTGAAAAAACTAAAGCACTCCCATGGCCTGAGATTATACCTGCTAATGCCCATTTTCCAGTGGACGGCAAGTCAGTTAAATCCACACTTTTTAGCGTATCTGATTGTCAAGCTATTGTAAAAAAGGCCGTTGTAGAAAGTATGAAGAAAAAATATAAAGTACAATGGTTCGAAGAAAAAGGTCCCTTGTATAAAATTGAAGTAGCTCTATTAAAGGATGTTGCTACTTTAACTATAGACACAAGCGGCCCAGGTCTACATAAGAGGGGTTATCGAGAATTAACCAGTACAGCACCATTAAGAGAGACTCTGGCTGCAGCCCTAGTTATTCTTTCAAAATGGTATCCAGACACTACCTTAATAGATCCCCTTTGCGGTTCTGGCACCATTCCAATAGAGGCTGCATTAATTGGACAAAACATAGCACCAGGAATTAACAGGGGTTTTGTATCGGAGAACTGGCCGAACATATCCAGAAGTGCCTGGGAAAAGGCCCGGGAGGAAGCATATGATAATATTAAAAGACAAAAACTAGATATAATAGGTACAGATTTTCATGGCCCGTCCATTAAGCTCGCCA
>JAGXSK010000200.1 GCA_018333845.1 Clostridia bacterium
AATAGTCTCACATGTCCTCCTCCAACCACCAGGAAGCCCATGGGTGACAGGGAAATTCCTCCACCACTTCCACCACCAAAGGGGAGATTTTCACTACCCTTCTCATCATCCCCACCGCTGGCATATTCTCCACCACCAGCAGCAAATCCACATGTTAATTTTGAAATAGGTATAATTATGGTCCCATCAGGAGTCTCCACTGGATCTCCTACTACAGTGTTTACATCTACCATTTCCTTGATACTTTCCATTGCTGTTTTCATTAAAGCTTCAATAGGATGCTGCGACAAGCGTTTTACCCCCTTTGGGCAAAAAGTGATTTTATAAAAATAATCAAGATTTTACATCCTGCCGTAATAATATGGCCTAATCTAAAGGTAAATATACAGTCAAAAACAACCTGGAATTCCTTTTTATTAAAGATTGGATTAACCTCATAAACAGGCTTATGAAAATTCACCTGAACATTATTCTGCAAGTGTATATAAAACATGCTTTTAGCTGCCCAGATGCCCCCTGTTGATAAGGCAGTTAAGACAGGGTCTCCAAATCCAAAACTAGTCTTCCAAACAAGTCTCTGGCAGACTATTTCTTTGAAAAATTTATTATTTACTTTAAATATACGTTTAAATAATTTAAGTAGAATACTAGCTCGATAAAAGGGAGAAATCTCTATTAATTTTTTTAAATTAAACCATGGCTTTTCAACAGAAATTTTGGTCTTATGTATTGAGTGACCACTTGTACCTTCTGTTTCAGCTTGCAATAGAAAATAAGGCAAAAGTCCATTAAGATGGATTTTAAACAAGGCAATTTCCACTTGAAAAGTATATATTCCAGGTATGATGCAGATCTTTATATAAAAATCTTCATTTATACCATTCTTTTTTAAATATACCCCGAATTTGATGGGTAAAATAAAAATAATGGCGGAGAAAACAAATAGTAATAAAAAAACTTCCATTAATGCCCAATTCATGAAATACCACCTCGAAAAGGCTGCATTTCTACTTTTTCCCACCACTTAAAAATATATGCGTCTTGGCTTTAAGTTTTTTGGACTTCCCAAAGACCGTCTATCTGGGGCAATTGGCTTAAGTCACTAAGCCCCAAGTAGCATAGGAACTTTTTTGTAACTCCGTATAAGATAGGCCTGCCTGGAGCATCTTTTCTGCCAATTTCTTCTATTAAGCCCCTTTCAAGCAGAGTGGCCAGCACACTATCTGCTTTTACTCCCCTGATAGTCTCAATTTCTGCCTTGGTTACTGGATGTTTATAGGCAATAATCGCCAGGGTTTCAAGGGCGGCCTGGGACAAGGGGTTGATCTGTGGTTTATAGAGTTTTTCCACATAGGTTACATATTCTGGCCTCGTTATTATCCTGTATCCTCCTCCAACCTCTTCAATTAATAAACCTTTATGGGGAGCTGTGTATTCCTCTTGAATTTCTTTTAAAAGCTCTTCTACAGCATCTTCATCCATCTCAGTTATTTGAGCCAACCTCCCTATTGTAAGAGGTTCTGTTGCAACAAATAGCAGTGATTCTAAAATACCCTTGCTTTCATCTTTAAAGAAAAGGACCATTTAAAACATTCCCTTGTTTTTTAATTTTTCAGGATTGTAATTTGCCCAAAAACATCCTCCTGTATAACCCTGACCTTTTGCTGCTTTGAAAGCTCAAGTAAAGCCAAAAAAGTAACGATTATTTCTAAAACAGTAGGGCAAGAAACGAACAATTCTCTAAAAAGCAGTCGTTTCCTGCTTTTTATGGCTGCCAATATAACATTCATCTGGTTTTTAATAAAGTACTGTTTTTTTTGAATCATGTGAGCCTTTTCAGGCTCTGACTTTTTAAGGAGGTTTTCCAATGCTCCTAAAAGCTCATTCATACCTAAACCAAAGACAGGCATATCCGGGAAAAGCACACTAATAAAATACTCCTTGTCAATGGGCCTTGCAATCTTTAATCGCTGCTGTCTTTCAATACCCTTGAGAATCTGGGCTGCCTCCTTGACTTTTTTATATGAAAGCAAATGCTGAACTAGGGCGCTTCTTGGATCATCTTCTTCCGCTTCCTCATGGATTATTTCCTTTTTAGGCTTGGGCAGAAGCATTTTCGCTTTAATAGCCAGCAGGGTAGCTGCCATTACCAGAAAGTCACAGGCAAAGTCAAGATTAAGCTCATCCAAATTCTCTATATGTGACAGATACTGATCAGTAATAACTGATATTGGTATATCATAAATATTTAATTCCTGCTTTTCAATGAGATGGAGCAGCAAGTCTAATGGCCCTTGAAAGCACTCTAGATTTACCTTATAGTCCATTTATATCACCTTTAAACTATGCAGATTAGATCAAGGCCTAATTTTTAGAGATGCATAGCTTTTCTAACCTCTTGTAGTGTGGCTTCAGCCCTTGCCTCAGCTCTTTTTTTGCCATTTTGCAGGATCTCTGTAATTAATTCAGGTCTATGTGCATAATAGTCCCTTTTGTCCCTGTATGGAGCTAGTGCAACTTCCATTTGTTGAGTTAGTTTTTTCTTGCAAGCAACACAACCAATGGTTCCCTGTTTGCAACTCTCTTGAATGTCTGCCACTTCATCTGGAGTGTATATTCCATGAAAAGTATATACAACACAAATGTCTGGGTTGCCAGGATCAGTTTTATGGATCCTGCTGGGATCTGTAACCATCTGCCTAACCTTTTGTTGTAATGCATCTTTGGGTTCATTAATTGCTATATAATTGTTGTAGCTCTTGCTCATTTTACGCTTGTCCAGTCCAGGAAGAAGTGAAACCTTTGCCAGGACCGCCTTGGGCTCGGGAAAAATCTCATTTTTGTACAGATAATTAAAACGCCTTGCTATCTCACGACAAAATTCCAAATGGGGAAGCTGGTCCTCACCTACTGGAACAGTATCTGCTTTGTAAACTAGAATATCTGCAGCCTGCAGCAAGGGATAGCCCAAAAATCCATAGGTGGCAATATCCTTGCCTTCTTTGCTCAGCTGCTGTACCTGGTCTTTGTATGTAGGGCACCTTTCTAGCCATGATAGGGGAGTTATCATGGAAAAGAGCAAATGCAGCTCAGCGTGCTGTTTAACATGACTTTGAACAAAAATACAGCTTTTTTCAGGATCTATTCCCACACTTAACCAATCAAGGGCCATTTCATGAATATTGTCTGGTATGCTCTCTGTTTCATTAAAGCTTGTAGTAAGGGCGTGCCAATCAACTATTGTAAAAAAACATTCATATTCCTCCTGGAACCTTGCCCAGTTTTCCAATACACTTAAATGCCCTATATGCAGGCTGCCAGTTGGTCTCATACCACTTAAAATTCTTCCCTTAAACATATGAATCTTCTCCTTTTATTAAGATACAAAACATGGCCAGCAAAAGTAGTGACTTAAAATACTCCAAAGGAAGTAAATCGAACAATAAAATCAATTATGAATAGTATTGCAGGTCTTATAACAGGGCCAATAAATCCAAATAATAATAGTACTAGCAGGATAATAGGCCCATAAGCCTCTAAAGTATGAAATATTGTCAGGTTTCTTTTAGGAATTACGCCCATAAGCACTTTAGAACCATCAAGGGGTGGCAGGGGTATCATGTTAAATACTGCCAGCATAACATTAAACCATATTAAATAACTAAAAAATAAACCAAAGGTCACTCCTACCCCAGGAACTGTTACAGAACCAAAAAGGTTGTAGCCTATCCCAGCACAAAATGCAATGAGCAAATTCATTGCAGGTCCTGCCAGCCCTACAATCATCATTCCCTTTTCCCTATCAATTTTAAAATGAAAGGGATTAACCTGAACTGGCTTTGCCCAACCAAAGCCAATTAGAATTAACATTAATGATCCCATAATATCCAGGTGCTTAAGAGGGTTAAGGGTTAATCTGCCCTGGGTTTGTGGAGTAGGATCACCTAATATGTAAGCCACCTTTCCATGGGCATATTCATGCAAAGTAATTGCTATTAAAATTGCTGGTATGCCAAGCAGAAAGCCTTCAAGTGACTGAAAAAACATAATTTAATCCCTCCCATTTGAAGTAAGAGATTCACGCACCCACCTTTTTGCATCATTTTTATCCCTAAATTCCCCATCTAAATACGCTTCTTCTAGTTTAGTAAGAAGCAATTTATAAATAGGGCCTGGTTTTATACCCATTTCCTTTAAATCTAAACCCTGGATGGGGATGATAAGGTTTTTGCGTTGTTTTAGATAGTTTATCATCATATTATTATAACAGGTAGGCTCCACAGTAGCCATAAAAAGAATGGCGTTAAAGGAAGTGTTCTTGAAAATTTTATGTAAAAATCCAGGGGTAATCTTCGGGCCACTAGTTACCTTATCCCATTTATCCTTACAGTATTCTATGTCTTTAATGACCTTTCTGTCAAAATTGTTTAGTGCATATTTATTTAATCTGTCTATCCATTCATCTGTATTATATAGAATAATCGCCAGATAACAAATCCAGGCAATGTCTTCATCAAGACTCTTCCCTAGTTTCTTGTAGTTTTTGTCCAGATTTGCCATTTGGGAAAGTTTAGCTTGGTTAATATCAAAACCAAATAGGTGGTACCAGATGCGTAGATAGTTTAATCTCCTTATGGAATTAACCACATTGGTCTCTCTGAAAAGGATCTTTAGTTCATTGGCAATTCTAGGATTTGATACAGATTCAATGAGTTCTACCGAGTTTTGTGCAAGCTCCAGGGTTTGGGAATCCATGGCAAAACCAAACCTCTGTTCAAAACGTACAGCCCTGAGAATTCTAGTTGGATCCTCAACAAAACTCAAATTATAGAGTATACGAATTTTCCCCTGTTGTAAATCCCTGTAGCCATGAAAATAGTCAATTAAAACTCCATAGTTTAAATTGCTAAGTTTAATGGCCATGGCATTGATGGTAAAATCCCTTCTATATAAATCCTCTTTGAGGCTTGACCTTTCCACAGTTGGAAGAGCTGCAGGATAGTCATAGTATTCTCTTCTTGCAGTAGCCAGGTCTATGTTCACTCCATTTTCTAATTTCCACTTGGCAGTGCCAAACTTTTTGTGGCTTGTGACCCTGCCTCCCCACTTTTTAGCAAGAAACTCTGCAAATTCAATTGCATCACCATCTACAACTATGTCTATATCATCACTGGGATAGCCAAGCAAAAGATCTCTTACTATACCTCCTACCATATAAACCTTGTATCCATAAATATCAGCTGCAGCTGCAATGTCCTTTATCACTTTTAAAAGCTTGGGAGGAACATTATCCTCCAGGAGCTCTTGAACATTCTTTTCAATGGGTACAGGTAAAACAGTGCTAACTTCATTGCCCTTAATATTTTCGCCATGTAAATAGTTTAATACATCAGTCCTAGAAACAATCCCTATGAGCTTTCCATCCTCTATAACAGGAAGCCTTCCCACATCATGGTCAATCATTGTACGTTGAATTTCTTCCATTGAGGTTTCTCTTGATATTGTAATAACATTTTTACTCATGAAACCCTTAACAGGAGCATGCCCTAGCCCATGGTGAGCCGCTTTATCCACATCCCGTCTGGATATTATCCCTATTACCTCACCATCTTTAATAACAGGCAGACCAGTATGACCATATCTGAGCATAATCTTTACAGCTTCCTCGATCTTTGTTCCAGGTGAAACTGTTTTTACAGGGCTGCTCATAATGTCTTTAGCATATATGGAGGGTTTTAGGGTTTTTGTTATAAGGCTTTTTATTGTCTCCAGTATCTCTAGATAATTTCCATTTTTAATGGAAGCAGAGGCAGCTTTAGAGTGCCCACCACCCCCAAACTGGGCAACTATTGTCTGAATGTCAATCATGTCAGTATTTGATCTGCCAATTATAAAAACCTTGTTGGCCATTTCCACAATCAGGAAAAGGGCATGTACACCTGTTACCTCTAAAATTTTACTGGCCAATAGAGACAGGCCACCCTGGAAGTTTTTTTGCCTATGCCAGGCAATAAGTATGTCTAATCCCTTTAGGTTGAATTCTGTACTATTTATCATTAAAGAGTTAAAGAGACTCTGTTGTTCACCTAATAAGGGTCTTTCAGAAAATCTAGAGACAATTCCCAGATTTGCTCCCTTTTCTAGCAAATAGGCTGCAGCATGTAAGTCCCTAGAGCTGGTGTTTGCATAACAGAAGGACCCTGTGTCAGTGTAGAGACCAAGTGCCATGATTGTAGCCTCGAAGGCAGATATGCTTATATTGTTTTTTTGTAATTGTTCAATTAATAGGGTTGCTGTTGCGCCAACGCTGTCAATATTTTTAAAAACTATCCTATCACTACTCCCGCTAGAAGATTGATGATGGTCATAGATAATTAATTTAGCCTCTTTAAGATAATCTTTAAAATAGCCCACCCTGTCAAGACCACCAGTATCTACTATAATAACCTCCTCTACCCTATGCCAGTCTATTTGCTGGGGGGTAAATAGCTGCATACTATCTTTATATAAAGCAAGAAATTGCTGTACTGAAAGACTTACTCTTTCAGGCAGTACCTTTTTTGCCTTAGGATATATTCTCCCGGCAGCCACCATGGAAGCAAGACCATCAAAATCTAGATTTAAATGAGATATAATTACCTGCACGGTAAGTCCCCCTGAGTAAGAAAAGTATTTTATAAAGACATTATTAGTATAATTAAATTTACCAGTAAATACTATACTCTTTGTAAAAGATAGAGGTTAAGAAAAATAAGGAGTACCATTTATTAATACTCCTTATTTATAATCCCTTATTTTAACCTTTCAGGTATTATGTCATTTCTAATAAGATCCTCATAGGTTTCTCTTTTTACTATCTCTTCTGATGTGCCTTTATAAACAAGTACCACTGCTTGTCTTGGTATCCTATTATAATTGCC
>JAGXSK010000201.1 GCA_018333845.1 Clostridia bacterium
GTAGTTGAAACCTCCAGGGTGTTCTTTACGTACCTTACTGTCAATCATGCAGCCAGAGAGGGAGCCAGGCTTGGTGCAGTTGGCCATGATGCAAACAGCATTATAGCCAGGGTAAAAGACTCTGCAGGTGTGTTGATTGAAGATAATATACAAATTGAAATCAGTCCGCTAAATCCCACCAGGGCCAGTCAACTAACGGTAAAGGTATCTTACCCCGTACAGATTTACATGCCTGTAATATCACAAATATTTGGGAATCCTCATTGGGTATCTGGTGCTGCCACCATGAGGGTTGAATAAAGGGGAAGGCAAATGATAAACAAAAAGCTGTTAATAATAACTCTTATAATCAGTATAATCACTGCAACGGCTGCTTATTTGTATCTGGAAAACATTAAAGCTGAGCTTGATACAACAGAATATATTGAAGTAGTGGTGGCTGCAGTAAATATACCACAAGATACGGTGCTGAGTAAGGATCTCCTGCTAATGAAAAAAATTCCTGTAGAGTACGTCCATCCTGATGCTGCACTGCAGATAGATATGGTTGCCAATAAAATTAACAAGGTGCCCTTGACCAAAGGCGAGGGAATTCTAGGCACCCATATCATGGATCAATTCTCTACTGAGGAAGGCCTGGCCTATGCCCTTTCCCCGGGCATGAGGGCACTAACCCTGGATATTAATCAGGTCTCTGCCCTGAACTATTTAATCCTGCCAGGGGACAAGGTTGACATTCTGGTTACAATAAATACTAATGAAACTACCCAGACCAGCTATGTCCTGGAAAATATTAAAGTTCTAGCACTTGGAACCCAGATGGTAAGAAATATTCAGGATCAAGGCAGGGAACAACAGACAATAACCCTACAGGTAAATCCCACTAACGCTCCCAAGCTTGTGTTAGCCTCAGAGGCAGGTAACATTAGAATGCTCCTCAGGTCACCTCGAGAAGAGGGAAGAGTTGGCGAGGGCCGCATCACCCTGCAAGAATTACTTGGAAGGTAGGTATTAATATGACCATTAGAGTGATGATAGTTGATGATATCCAGGAAACCCGTGACAATGTTAAGCGATTACTGTCCCTTGACCATGAGATTACAGTAGTAGGTGAGGCTGCAAGTGGAAAGGAAGCCCTGAAAACCATTAAAGGCAGACAGCCAGATATAGTACTCATGGATATAAACATGCCGGATATTAATGGTCTAGAGGCTACTGAACAGCTGACCATCCTTTATCCAGAAATATCGGTAATTATGATGACTGTACAGGCTGAAATGGAGTACATGAAAAAGGCCATGAGGGCAGGTGCCAAGGACTATATTACAAAACCTTTTACTGAAGAGGAACTGGTTCAGGCAATAAAAAAAGTATGGCGAATGGAACACCGTAAGAAAAACAAAACCCTCCTTGAGCAAACCTATACAAAAAATGATCCCAAGATTATAACCGTCTTTAGCACCAAGGGTGGAGTAGGCAAGACCACCCTTGCTGTAAATCTTGCCATTAGCCTGCAGACATTAACCTCTAAAAAGGTTGCCCTGCTGGATCTGGATGTGCAGTTTGGTGATGTTTCTGCAATGCTTAATTTGATGCCCAAGCGGACCATTAGTCACCTGGTACAGGAAAAGGGTGAGTTTGACTTAGAACTGATTCAAAATTACATGATGAAACACCCGGGTTCAGAAGTGGATATATTGCCAGCCCCTGCAAGGCCTGAGTATTCAGAGCTAATTACAGGTGATCATATTGAAACCATTTTAAAAATCCTCAAGGAAGGTTATGATTTCATAATCATTGATACTGCTTCTTCCTTTAGCGATCTCAATCTTACAGTGATGGATTTTTCCCAGACAGTATATCTAATGCTCTCCCTGGATTTGCTTTCCATAAAAAATACCAGGTTGTCACTAGAAGTACTGGAATCCCTTCAGCATTTGGACAAGGTAAAGCTCGTTTTAAACAAGGCAAGCAGCGACTGGGGGCTTAATGTGCCGGACGTGGAAAGAACCCTTGATAAACATATGGATTTTGAAATTCCCCATTCAGAAAAATTAGTTGTGGATTCAATAAACAAGGGTATTCCCTTCATGATCAGCAACCCTGCATCAAAGATAGCCCAGTCAATAGAAGCTTTAAGCTGGTCAGTTTTGAAAAAGCCCAAAATGGTTCCCCAGAAGAAAGGGCTGCTAAATAGAATATTATCCATACAAGGGGTGTAACATATGTCCTTGATGCAAAGGCTGGAGAATAGTCCAACAGCCACTAAAAGAAAAGACTTTGGCAGTATAATAAATACTGGGTCCTCAGAAAGAGAAACCTACCAGGAATTAAAAAGGGAGCTCCATTTTAAAATTATCAAGGAGCTTGGCAAAACAGAATCTGACAAGGAAAAAACAATTAAGGGTATTCAGGATAAAATAAGTGAGCTAATTGATGATCAGAAGGTTTACCTGCCCAGGGCAGAAAAGGAGCAGCTAATTAAGGACATGCTTGATGAAATAAATGGCCTGGGTCCAATAACAAAGCTCATGGAGGATGAAACCATTACAGAAATAATGGTTAATGGAGCAGATAATGTTTATATTGAGCGAAGGGGCAAGCTTGAATTAACCAATGTGAGGTTTCGTGATAACGATCATGTGATGCATATAATAGAAAAAATCGTATCGCCAATTGGCAGAAGGATAGATGAAAGCATGCCCATGGTGGATGCAAGGCTGCCTGACGGGTCCAGGGTTAACTGTATTATTCCACCCCTTGCCCTTACTGGACCCACAATTACCATTAGAAAGTTTTCCAAGGAGCCTTTTACAATTGTAGATTTAATTAGATTTGGAACCTTAACCCCTGAGATGGCCAAGTTTATAGAGGCATGTGTTAGGGCAAGGCTTAACATTATTGTTTCAGGCGGCACAGGTTCAGGTAAGACTACACTCCTAAACTGCCTGTCGAGCTTCATTGGAAAGGACGAAAGAATAGTTACCATTGAAGATGCTGCAGAACTGCAGCTTTCCCAGCCCCATGTCATTTCATTAGAAACCAGACCTCCAAATATAGAGGGCACAGGAGCAATAACCATTCGTGACCTTGTAAGGAACTCATTGCGTATGAGACCAAACAGGATAGTTGTAGGTGAGGTTAGAAGTGGTGA
>JAGXSK010000202.1 GCA_018333845.1 Clostridia bacterium
GAGATGAAAGATTCCATCCGGATAATATCATCTGGGATGCCCGTGAAACAAATATTACAGCCATAATCAGCAAGAAAACCGGAAAGGTAGTATGGAAACTAGGACCGGATTTCACTTTAACTAAAGAATTAAAGAAAATGGGTATAATAATCGGTCAACACCATGCCCACATGATACCAAGGGGGTTGCCCGGAGAAGGAAACATCTTGATTTATGACAACGGCGGCTGGGCGGGCTATGGAATACCAAGCCAAACTTCACCTTGGGGAGTAAAAGCACACCGCAGAGATTATTCAAGGGTATTGGAAATTGACCCGACAACATTAAAGATCCTTTGGCAGTATACGCCAACTGAAGCAGGACATTTGGAACCATTTCATTCACACCACTTCTACAGCCCATTTATTAGCAGCGCCCAAAGATTGCCAAATGGAAACACCATGATTTGTGAAGGCTCTGGGGGCAGACTGTTAGAAGTTACCAATGAACACCAATTAGTTTGGGAATATATTTCTCCCTATTGGGGTAAGGAATTTAAATTAAACATGGTATACAGAGCATACCGTTTGCCATATGAGTGGGTCCCCCAGTTAGAAAAACCGGCAGAAGTTGCAATGGAGCGTATTGACAATACAAACTATAGACTTCCGGGAGCAGCTCCATTAGGATGCGACGATGTAGTTGAAGTTGAAGGAACCTTAGGCTATGCGCGTGTAGATGGTTTCTGTGTACAAACAGCAGCTGAAGATGAAGCAACAGCAGCATCAGAGGCTGAAGAGGATGAATATGCTGGGATAGTAAGGCTATAAGAATAATACTTTTGCTAAAAAAATAAAATAGGGCTGATGCCCTATTTAAATATACAAAGTAAACAAGTATAAGCAGAGGAGACCAACAGGTTTCCTTTTTATTTTATTTGACCAAAAACCTGGTTTCACCGGATAAAAAAACCTAATATTTCAAACAATAAACCTAATAATTCATAAAACAATATATCCGGAGGTAAATTGGACTGTGAAAATTTTAATGCTATCCTGGGAATATCCACCTCAAAGTGTTGGTGGACTAGCAAGACATGTTAAAGATTTATCATTGGCACTTGGCGAATTAGGAAATGAGGTGCATATTTTAACTAGAGGAGCCGAGGAGGCTCCATTTTATGAAGAAAAACAGGGTGTACATATTCATCGAGTATATTCACTTCCCTTGCAGAATCCAGATTTTATGCATTGGGTTAGTCAGTTGAATTTTGCCTTGATAGAAAAGGGAATAGAGATTCTGCAGAATAATGAATTTGACATTATCCATGGGCATGATTGGCTTGTGGCCTATGCCGCCAGAGTGTTAAAGCATTCTTACAAGCTGCCCCTGGTTGCTACCATTCATGCAACTGAAGCCGGAAGGAATCATGGGCTGCATTCCCCGCTTCAAAACTTCATTCATAGTATTGAGTGGTTTCTTGGCTACGAATCATGGAAGGTGATAGTGTGCAGCAAACATATGGAAGGTGAGGTTAAGGGATTATTTGGTTTGCCTCAGGATAAAATTGTAAAGATTCCCAATGGTGTTTATGTAAAGCAGTTTGCTGAATTAGATAAGTTTAATCATATCCAGAATAGGGAGTCATTGACTTCTATGGTAAAGGATAATGAAAAGGTCCTATTCTTTGTTGGAAGGCTTGTTAGAGAAAAGGGAGTACATGTTTTAATTGATTCCCTTCCCCTGCTTTTGCAGGAGTTTCCAGAAATAAAACTGATAGTTGCCGGTACAGGACCAATGGAGGGTCAATTAAAGCATCAGGTAAAGAGGATGGGCCTTGAGCATAAGGTGCATTTCACAGGATACATTGATGATCTCTTATTAAAGCAGCTTTACAAGGGGTCCGATATTGCCGTTTTTCCCAGTCTTTATGAACCATTTGGCATTGTGGTACTTGAGGCCATGGCCTCGGCAACACCAGTAATTGTATCCGATACAGGAGGCTTAAGTGAAATTGTAAGCCATGGTAAGAACGGCTTAAAATTTATTCCAGGCAACGCAAATTCACTTGCTGATCAGATAAAAGCAATTTTAAGAGATGAAAAATTTGCCCAGAGATTAGCAGCTACTGCAAGTGAAAATGTAATAAATGAATACGACTGGTCATCAATTGCAAAAAAGACTCATACAGTTTATGAAAACATAAAAGAAGAATATGAAAAGAGTGACTGGTACATGGAAAAAAACCTGCCAAAGAAACTAATTGTATCCCCGAATGCATCATTAAACACAATACGAAATCCATCAAAAAATCTACTAAGCTAGGAGGTTAGCATTTTGAAAGCGATAATTATGGCTGGTGGTGAAGGTTCCAGGCTAAGGCCTTTAACCTGTGACAGACCAAAACCAATGGTTCCAGTAGGAAATAGGCCGGTAATGGAATATGCAGTGGAACTGCTTAAAAAGCTGGATATAAGGGAAATTGGAGTAACACTACAGTATTTACCACAGCATATTACAGATTATTTTGGAGATGGCAGCCAGTGGGGCGTGAACTTACACTATTTTATTGAAGATGTTCCCCTTGGTACAGCAGGCAGTGTAAAAAATGCCGGATCATTTTTGAATGAAACTTTTTTAGTAGTAAGTGGAGATGCCCTTACAGACCTAAATCTTCAGGATGCAATAGATTTTCATAAACTTAAGAATTCACTAGCTACCCTTGTGCTTACATCAGTTTCCAATCCTCTGGAATATGGTGTTGTAATTACAAATCCCGATGGGAGTATAGAACGATTTCTTGAAAAGCCTGGCTGGGGTGAAGTTTTTAGTGACTGGGTTAATACTGGCATTTATGTTTTGGAACCTGAAGCCCTTGATTATTTTGACATGGGACAAAAAATTGATTTTAGTAAGGATTTATTCCCATTACTGTTAAAAAACAAGGAGCCCATGTTTGGGTGCTTGTTAGAGGGCTATTGGTGTGATATAGGAAATTTAGAGCAGTATTTGCAATCTCATAAAGACATTTTGCTAGGCAAGGTAAAAGTTAACCCTAGAGGTACTTTAATCAAGGGCACCATTAAAGGCGAAGCATTTGGTACCAATGCAAATGGTGCAAATGTTAAAGGCCCTGTACTTATTGGAGAAAACTGCAGGATAGGAGCAGGAGTAAGACTTGAACCCTACACAGTACTGGGAGACAATGTGGTGATTGAGGATGAAGCTGCAATAAAGAGAACAGTAATCTGGAACAATGTCTATATTGGTAAAAAAGCCTCCCTAAGTGGAGCATTAATAGGAAATAAGGTTACCATTAAAGATAACGTTACAATTTTTCAGGATGCTGCCATTGGAGATGGAACACATATAGAATCAAGAAGTATAATCAAGCCCCAGGTAAAGATATGGCCCTATAAGTCGGTCAATACTGGAGCCCTTGTATCAGACAGTCTGGTTTGGGGGGAAAAAGCAAATAAAAACTTGTTTGGCATTGAGGGTATTCCAGGTTTGACCAACTGGGACATAACCCCTGAACTGGCGGCAAAACTTGGGGCATCCTATGGCAGTGTCTTAAAAAAAGATGACCAGGTGGCAGTTAGCTGTGATGGAAAACTGGTAACTAAAATGCTAAAGGGGTCCTTTATATCTGGCCTAATGTCTACAGGTGTCAAGGTGTCAGATTTAGGAGAGCAAACCATGCCAATACATAGGTTTGCCGTGAGGGGTATAGGTGCCCAGGGTGGAGTGCATATCAAAATAGATCACAATAATCTTGACAAATGCTGGCTGCAGTTTGTTGATGGTAAAGGAATAAATATTAACAGGGATATGGAAAGAAAAATAGAGGGAATCTACAACAGAGAGGATTTTAGAAGGGTTCAGGAGGGAGAGATTGGAGAGAATGTAGTAATACAGCATTCCCTATCCTCATACCTTGACAATATAATGAATAGCATTGCTGTAGAGAAAATTAACCAAAAGAACTTCAGGATACTAATTAACACTAGAGGCAAGGTAATGGAGAATCTTTTTAAGGAATTATCAGGTCGCCTGAAATGTGACTTTCAATACTTTAAACATCATGACCTAGAGGACAAAAGCTTTAAAAAGCAGATCCAATTAACAGATGAAATGTCTAAAGAGATTGTCAGTACGGGATTAGATTTTGGTTTTATCCTTGACGCCAATGGAGAAAGGATAATACTCATTGATAATAAGGGCCGCCAAATTGATGAACATATGTTTACAGTTCTCATGGCATTGGTGCTTTTTAAAGCAAATAAGGGAGGCGCAGTAGTTGTTCCTGTAACTGCCTCGGAAACAATTGAAAAGCTTGGTGAAAAATATAACGGTCGGGTCATTAGAACAAAAACAGCACCCTGGGCTCTTATGGGAGAACTTCTTAGAGAGGAAAATGGAAGCTTGCAAAAGCCCTATTCCCAGTTTTTTATGCAAAATGACTCACTATATGCAGTTGTTACGCTCATGGACTTCTTGGTTGAGGAAAATATAAGCCTTGGAGATTTAGTAGACGAAATTCCTGATATCCATCTTCAGGTCAATACAGCCCCTTGCCCGTGGGAGCAAAAGGGTAGAATAATGAGAGCTTTAATAAGTGAGGTCAAGGAGCTTCCAGTTGAACTAATTGACGGAGTTAAGATTAGACATGAAAAAGGTTGGGCACTAGTACTGCCTCATAGTGAGGAGCCCCAATATAATATATATACAGAGGGATTATCCCAGGAGGCAGCAGAAGAGCTAGGGGTTTTTTACAGGGATAAAATCCAGAAAATGCTGCAAACATAAAAACGCAAAAAAACAAGCTATGGAGTAAAGGGGTAGTCCGGGTCCCCTGTCCCCCCATAGCTTTAAACATTTAACACAGGCTAACACCTGTACTCCTGCAAGTCAAGGCTGTATTAACTGCAGTATACCTCGTAATTAATATCAGGAAATATGTCGTTCTCCATTTCAAGTTCTTCCAGCCAATTTGTATCAACTTTTCCATCCTTTAAAGCATGTACCAGGCCATTGAAATTTTCCAGATGGGAAACTGTTCTCTTTTTTGCATATTCCACCATGGTGCCTGTTTTCATGATAAAGGCCCAGTCTGAACTTTGGGCTAACAATAATTCTCTGGCCATTTGATTGAGAATTCGCCGCCTTATCCCTTTTGTATCTTTAATTACTGCCGCAATACCTTCCATTTGCCTTGCCGCCCTATGAAGTCGACGATATATCCAATCATTACTTCCCTCCAGCCATACATCATTATAGCCTGCATTCCCCCAGCTTGACGGACATGGGGTACTGACTTGAATTTTTCCATGTCTATCAAGATAATCACCAGGGGTTAATGTTTCAACTACATTCTGATCATAATGCAATTTTTTAAGCAGTAGTTCAAGCCATAGTGGACCCTCATACCACCAATGTCCAAATAATTCAGCATCATATGGGCTTACTATAATGGGTGGAATACTCATATGCTGCGCATGGTATTTTACCTGTTCGATCCTATTAAACATGAAATTGCCAGCATGGATGGCAGCCTTTTCCCTTGCCCAATCAGGTTGATAGCATTCCTTCCAATCTGTCTTGCCTGTAATTCTATGATATTTAAAGCCAGTATTTACCCTTATTCCCTCAGGATGTATATAGTCTTTTATATACTCATAGTCCAGATCATACCCAATATCACGATAGTATTCTCTATAGTCGCAATCTCCAGGATAACCTTCCGTTGAGCTCCATACCTGCTTGGAAGATTCATGGTCCCTGGCAAAAGCAGCAACCCCGGTTTGGGTTCTTATGGGAGCTAATGTGCCGTATTTGGGGCGTGGAGTGGCAAACATGATCCCATGACTGTCAACAATAAAGTATTTAATTCCAATCTGGGACAGCTCTTTTTCTAAACCATAATAATAACCGCATTCTGGAAGCCACATTCCCTTTGGATAATGTCCAAAATGTTGAGCAAAGGATTCAACTCCCACCCTTAGCTGTGCTTTTATAGAAGAATTGTTCACATGTAAAAGTGGTAAAAATCCATGTGTGGCAGCGCAGGTTATTAATTCCAACCCACCCCCGTCTTCTAATTCCTTAAATGCTTTTATTAAGTTTCCCTGATAGGTTTCATGAAATATATTATAGACTTGATCAAGATTTCTTTTATACATCTGTGCCACGTAATGAAAGTCTGGCTGATTTGATGTCCTGTCTAATTCTTGATTTGCTAATTCTCTTAATTTTGTTAAATGTTTAAGATAACGTTCTTGCAATAAAGGGTTATTGAGCATGGAAAGTAAAGGAGGACTTAAAGATAGGGTCAGTCTATAATTAACCCCTTCCTTGTTTAATCTTTTAAACACTGAGATAAGTGGAATGTACGTCTCTGTAATAGCTTCAAAAAACCATCTCTCCTCCAGCAGATTTTCCTGTAATGGATGGTGTACATAAGGAAGATGGGCATGAAGTATGAAAGCTAAATAGCCCTTTGACAAATTAATCATCCTTTCTTCTTTTAATTAATCCTTCTGAGTTAATGTCTGTTACAAGATTAGTAACAAAGTCCATGGCCAGGAGTTCTTTCCAGATTTCATCCAAGGTTTCCCATTCTGGGTCACTGACAGAGGATGGACCAGCTGGGGGAGTTACTGCTACATTAGACTCAGCTAATATTATAAGTCCTTCTCCGGGAACCATCTTTCCTAAATACACCTTCCACTCACAGTGAGTATCTCCTACTTTAATGTACCAGCTATCTGCATAATTATTTATTGGCAGCAAATAGTCTTTATGTGACGATAAATTAACAAGCTTTAAAAAAAGATTATAATTCTCCCAACTCCCATCTCCAAATCTATCTTCGAAGTTTTTAATGGTATCCTC
>JAGXSK010000203.1 GCA_018333845.1 Clostridia bacterium
ATACTGGCATATATGTATGATTTAGCACTTGCCTCCAGCAGCTCACATACATCAAGTGCTCCAGCAAGGCTCTTACCTACCCCAACTGCACCGTGATTTGCCAGCAGGGCAGCAGGTTTATTGCCTAAAGCCTCCACTACATTTTCGGCAAGCTCCCAGGTTCCAACCCTGGCATAATCAGCAGTTTTAACCCCTCCTCCAAAAACTATGGCCATTGCATCAATTACTGGAGGAAAGTCCTGCCTGGTAACGGCAATGGCAGTTGCATATACTGAATGGGTATGTATGACGGCATTCACATCTGACCTTGCCTTTAAAATAGCCCTGTGCATGTTAACTTCAATTGACGGTTTTCTTTTCCCCTCAACAATATTTCCTTCCAGATCCAGCATGACTAGATCTTCTGATATTAACTGATCATAGGCCATACCACTTGGGGTAACCATCATTAAATCTTTACTTACCCGGACACTAATATTTCCTCCTGTACCTGTAACCAGGCCCTTTGTAATTAATAGGTTGCCATATTTAATAATTTCTTTTTTTAGGAATTCCTGCTCAATGGACATAATTCACCCTCCAGGTATACTTTTTTAGGCATTTAAGGCATCTGTCAGCCTTGAATTAAAATAGTGTTAATTCCCCTTCCTCTGAACCCTCATCCAACCTGCCCTCCTCAAAAATTCCTTGCTGTAAACATAGATTGGACCAATCTAATTTATAGCAGCTTTAACAGGGAAACCCTATTGCCTTTTTATTATAATCAAAAAAATAATCATATAAAAGTGCACATCAATTTTAATTAATCAATTGATAAAAAAAAGAACCTATAGTATATAGGTCCATGAAGTATTTCTTTATTGAATTTAACCTGTCTGCTTGTTGTTTTCATCCACAAAAACTATATTGGGCTCATAGCTTTCCGCTTCTTCTGGAGTCATATAACAATAGGCTATAATAATCACCTTATCCCCTGGCTGAACCAGTCTTGCTGCAGCCCCATTTAGACAGATTGTTCCTGAACCCGCTTCACCCTTTATTACATAAGTTTCAAATCTGGCACCATTATTGTTGTTTACAACCTGTACCTTTTCATGGGGCAAAATACCCGCTGCCTTCATAAGGTTCTCGTCAATGGTGATGCTCCCTTTATAGTTCAAATTAGCATCTGTCACAGCTGCCCCATGTATTTTTCCTTTGAGCATATTTAGAAACAATGTAATCCCCCTCCTAAAAAATAAAAAAGCCCAATAACACATACCAAGGCCTTGAAGTGTTTTCAATATCCAATGGTATGGTTCTATTTAGATACCATCCTGGTCATATTCTACCACAATTTATTTAACTGTTACAAGAAAAATTATATGCCATTCCCACTCTGGGAATTCTCAATGGTATTTTTTGCAGTAATGGTTTCATAGATTTTTAGGATGCCTAAAATAATTACTGCCCATGTTGCAATGGCTAGAATGTTCCACAACAACGGCAGTTACCTGGTGTCAGTACATTCCCTGTGTTTTCGAACCTTATACCTTCGGTTTAATGCAACCCAAAAAACAAAATAAATGAATGTTGCTCCAATAAAGGCATTAACTATCGCCCCTATCAAGAAATCAGATGTAAAGCCCTCAATTTTATCCAGATAAAAATAGCTGGCAGGCTGCTCAGCTATCTCTTCTATATTGACAATTGATTTCTGCAAAGACTCCTGTAAATTTTCTTCAATTTCAATAGTTTCTACCTTATCCCCCTGCAAGAACCTGCCTGTAATCATATTCATGCTATAAAAAACAGGAATGAAAAAACCGGTAGCCAGGTTAGCTGTAAGTGCTGCCACAGCACTGCCGCGGATTAATCTTGCCAAACCCATTGACAAAAAAGGGCCTATTCCAAGGGAAGGAATAAAATTCCAAAAAAAACCTACCGCAACTCCCAGTGCAATTGCATGGGGTGAACCTTTAAGCTTTAGAATTTCTCTAAACTTGGTGCGCATTTTCTCAAAATGTTTTTGCGGCAACTAGATCACCATTTCTATGGATTTTGTATCACTAGAATAAATTATAACGTGTTTTAGTGAGTATGTATAGGGCTCAGCCACCATGTTTAAATCGGAATTCGACACATTTTTTGAAAGTATTTAAAAATATAATTAAATTCGGGACTTTGGTCCTGGTAAATTGAGACCTTTTGCTTAATGGAAAAATTCTACAAAAAGTCTAAAATTATAGTATAAAAGTATCACACATTAAAAACATATCTTACAAATATCTGCCTCCTCATTCTCCAATGGGCTACCACCTCACCTCACAAGCTCATTGGAGAATTTTTGTCTGCAGCTTTAACAGACAACTTTAGCAGGCAACTTTGGCAGGCAACTTTGTAGTGACAAAGATATTAAGATTTGTTAATATGTAATTTAAGTATAGCATAGTTAAGCTATTTAAGTTGAGAGGAGATGAGTTTTCATGAGTTTGAAAAATGTAGTAACTGAAAAGGGTTATTTTGGTGATTTTGGGGGGAGTTTTGTACCGCCCCAGCTGCAAAAGGTATTGGATACCTTAGAGGAGAAGTTTTACGAATGTATCCAAGAGCCCGAGTTTATTAAGGAACTGGATTACCAGTTTCAACAATATGTTGGAAGACCAAACCCACTTTTTCATGCCCAAAAGCTGTCTAAAAAGCTTGGTGGCTGCAAGATTTTCTTAAAAAGAGAGGATTTGAACCACACAGGCTCTCATAAAATCAATAACACAATTGGCCAGGTGCTTTTGGCCAAGCAAATGGGTTTAAAAAGAATTATCGCTGAAACAGGTGCCGGTCAGCACGGTGTAGCAACTGCTACTGCAGCAGCATTGTTTGATATGGAATGTATCATCTACATGGGTGAGGAAGACACCAGGCGCCAGTCACTAAATGTTTATAGAATGCAGCTTCTTGGAGCTAAGGTTAATGCTGTAACATCTGGTACAAGAACCCTCAAGGATGCTGTAGACGAGGCACTAAATGATCTGGTTGAAAACTATGACCATACTTATTATATGCTGGGATCAGCTGTAGGACCGCACCCTTATCCAGTGATTGTGAGATATTTTCAGTCCATTATTGGCCGGGAAGCACGTGAACAAATAATCAAGCAGGAGGGGCGTCTGCCTGACTATGTTATGGCATGTGTTGGTGGCGGCAGTAATGCAATAGGCCTATTCTCCGGCTTTATAGACGATGCTGGCGTAAAGATTATTGGCGTTGAACCAGCAGGACATGGTATAGCTACAGGCAAGCATGCCGCAACCTTATCAGTTGGCAAACCAGGAGTGATTCACGGCTTTAAATGCCATGTCCTTTGTGATGGGGAAGGAAAACCCCTTCCAACCCATTCTGTAGCAGCTGGTCTCGATTATCC
>JAGXSK010000204.1 GCA_018333845.1 Clostridia bacterium
GGCATGACTCCCATTTGCTTTGCGAAGGCCAAAACCTTATTAGTCAGGTCGCGTTTGGCAAGCATACGGTAGATCTGGACGCAAGCGTACTTGATTTGCTCCGAGGTCAGGTCGGGCGGCATATAGAACCGTTCATCGTCGAAGCCTACCCGACCGCCGGGCTTGGCGGCGATTGGGTAGGCTTTGCCACAATACAGCGCCAGATCGTTATAGTTCAATGTGAACGTCGCGCGCTGTTCCTGTCGTTCGTTTGATACCGCCAGTTTATCTTTAATCCATTGCTCCTTGGCTACCACAAATTTATCAATGTCGCGCTTGGAGGCTTTCAGCGGCGCGCGGACTTCCACCTCGCCGTTCCGGACATAAAGGGCGAGGGTTTTGCGTTTGGAACGGTGGAGTGTGTAGGTAATCATGCTTTCGTTATCCTTCTCGCCAGCTAAATTTTGGGTTTGCCGATGCCGTTTGCGTCGGGGAAAACGCCAACGATTGGTAGCCAATGTATTGGATCATCCCCTCAGCACCTTCTCCATTGCTTTGCCCTTTGCCAGTTCATCCACCAACTTATCTAACCATCGTATCTTCTTTATTAACGGGTCGTCGATTTCCTCTACACGAACGCCGCAGACTACTCCCTTAATTTTATCGGCATTCGGGTTAATTTGCGGGGCTTCGGCAAAGAAGGTCTCGAAGTTGACCCCTTTCTCTATTTGCAGCTGCAAGCCGCGTTCGTCATAGCCCGTGAGCCAGTAAACGACCGTGTCGACCTCTTCTTTTGTGCGACCCTTTTTCTCCGCTTTTTGGACGAGCAGCGGATACACTCTGGAAAATGTCATTTTGTATATACGCTCTTTCTTCATCGTGGTTTCTCCTTCCTCTCGCTTGGGCTGTTCCTCGGCAAAGACATCTCAGTATAACCGAACTTGTCCGTGACAGCGGCGTGGAACCGCAAAAACGACTAATTCAGGCACTATTTACCTACCTTTTTAGGGAGCTCAAAAAAACCGAATATTTGCATTGCTTGTGTAATCTCACTCTTAAATGTTTGTTTATTGTAAGATAAAATGGACCTCCTGCTGCCTGCTCTGCCTGCCCCCGCTGCAGAGACCTTTTTCAGCACGATCAAAAACGAGTTGATCCATTTGCGAAAGTTCAGGACCAGGGAAGAGGCCCGGAGAGCTATTTTTGAGTATATAGAGATATTCTACAACCGCAAGCGCCGGCACCAAACCCTAAACTATATGACTCCGGCATCTTTCCTCTGGGAATACAATAATTGTAAAGCAGCATAAATACTGGCTAGTCACGAAATTTCAAGCAATCCTATGAAAAGGCCTAGCGAATCTCACTCAGCTGTGTCCGGCAAAGCGGGAAAGCCTCAATGGTTATAAAACTTTTTCTTTATTTGTTCGTTATAATATTTAGGAAGGGTGGTGAGCAAAAAATTGCAGACTGATAGTGAGCTTATTATAGAAATACTAAATGGCAGTCAGGCAGCTATGGAAATTTTAGTGCGCCGGCATTATGAAAGTGTTTTTGCCTATGTGTATAGACAGACAGGGGACTACCATGCGGCCCTAGACGTAACGCAAGACATTTTTATAAAAATGATGAAAGGGCTTTCCACATACCGCGAGCGTGAAAAATTTAAGAGCTGGCTCTTTAGGATTGCCGTAAACTGCTGCCGTGATAGTTTTCGTTGCACTTCCGCCAGAACAGCCCGTGAAGTGGAACTGGAGGCAAATTTCTCCGACGGTCAGAGCAATATTTGGGATATTTTTAGTAAGAGCACGGAAAGAGAGCATATAAAAGATGCCCTGGACAGTCTGCCTGAGTTTCAAAAAGAAGTTGTGCTTCTTCGGTTTTACCACGATCTAAAGCTAAAAGAGATCGCCGACATAATAGGGAGCGGGGAGGCCACTGTAAAGTCACGTCTTTACCAAGCTCTGGATAAATTAAAAAAACACCTATTGGCGGGAGAAGGTGAATTAAGTGAAAACAAAAAACCCAGGCTCAAACCATAAAAAAATAATTATTGACACTGAAATGACGCGGCTGGAAACTCTGCTTAACCGTTACAACATTTCGGCTGTTCCACATCAACAAATTGAGAGAACCGTAGAAAGTTTGCGTCAATATGTTCCTAAAAAGCAAAGTTTATGGAACAGACAGGCAGAGAGGTTGGCGGATGTTTTGAGTACGGCGCGCCAGGACGCTCCTTTCTTTAGTTGGGGATATTGGCTGGCCGGGATAGTTTTATTTTCCGTAGGGTATTGGATCATTACTGCCGCCGATTCCCATGTGTATGCAATTATGCTGCTGATAGCGCCCATTCCTTTTATTTTAGGCCTGCTGGAACTGTTTAAGGGACGGGACACCGGCATGACAGAGATGGAAATGTCCTGCAAGCTTTCCCTCCGCGAAGTGATTTTGGCCCGGGTGGTGGTCATCGGAGCATACGGCGTTTTATTGAATACGTTGCTGTCAGTTTTCATTTATTATTCGCAGCCCGGTGCTTATCTTTGGCAGCTGACTCTGATTTGGCTGACTCCATTTACTTTTATATCCGCTATTGCCTTATATATCGCCCAGAAAGTTAAAAGCGGGTACGCTGTGGCTTTTTTCCTGGTAACCTGGACAGCGGCCATAATCCTAGTACAGATGGCTGGATTTATGGTCTTTCTGCAAACAGTTAATACATGGGCGCATTTGTTAATCACTTTCTTTTCTGTTATTGTTTTAATTTATGAAACCTGTAAAATGACGGATAAGTATTTATTAACGACAGAAAGGTGGAGTCATTGTGAATCTGGCAGCTGAAAATCTCGGCAAAAATTTTGGTTCTTTTCATGCCGTAAAAGATTTTTCGTTTACGTTTACAGAGGGAGTATGTGGTTTGATTGGACCAAACGGTTCAGGGAAAACCACGTTGATGCGGATGCTGGTAGATATTTTAAGGCCCACAAGCGGCCGGGTTCTTTTCAATGGTACGGATATTGCGATTCTCGATGAACGTTACCGGGATGCTTTGGGCTACCTTCCCCAGCATTTTGGCATGTACCGCAACTTCTCCGCCGAAAAGTTTCTTTATTATATGGCTGCTCTTAAAGGTTTACCAACTGAGCAGGCCCGGAA
>JAGXSK010000205.1 GCA_018333845.1 Clostridia bacterium
AGGCTTACTATTTCACCTGTACCAGGGTATAAATCTGGTAATCTTTCCGCCCTTGATATTTTTGGGAATAGGCGCAATGACAGACTTTGGGCCATTAATAGCAAACCCTAGAACCCTGTTACTAGGAGCAGCAGCCCAATTTGGAATATTTGCAACATTTTTAGGGGCATTATTTTTAGGATTTACCCCAGGCGAAGCAGGAGCAATAGCAATAATAGGAGGAGCAGATGGGCCGACAGCCATCTTTTTAGCCTCCCAACTTGCACCAGAACTGCTAGGCACAATAGCCATAGCAGCCTATTCATACATGGCCCTGGTGCCAATAATCCAACCGCCTATAATGAAGGTCCTGACCAGCCAAAAAGAAAGGGCAGTAGTAATGGAGCAGCTGAGGCCAGTATCAAAAAAAGAAAAAATAGTCTTTCCAATCATGGTAGCGGTCATAATAACCCTAATGGTGCCGGCATCAGCCCCCCTAATAGGCATGCTAATGCTGGGAAACCTGTTAAGAGAAAGTGGAGTAACAGAAAGATTATCAGACACAGCCCAAAATGCACTCATAAATATAGTAACAATTTTTTTAGGCGTAACAGTAGGAGCAACAGCCAAGGCAGCAATATTTCTTACCTGGGACACAATAGGTATTATAGTGTTAGGCCTGGTAGCCTTTTCAGTAGGCACTGCATCAGGAGTACTATTAGGAAAGCTTATGAACAAACTCACAGGTGGCAAGGTAAATCCCTTAATAGGTGCGGCGGGAGTATCAGCAGTACCCATGGCCGCTAGAGTAGTCCAGGTGGTTGGCTCAAAGGCAAACCCAAAGAACTTCCTCCTAATGCATGCCATGGGGCCGAATGTGGCTGGAGTTATTGGCTCTGCTGTAGCTGCAGGCATCCTCCTTGCCATCTTTGGCGGATAAAATAGATTTAATATAAGCTGTAAGACTCGCTTGATGTGAGGCTTTACTGCACAATATATATATATCCAGAAGGAGCTTTGAACGAAACAAAAAAACAATAAAAGGTTGTATGCAGTCATACAGCAATACTGCTTACATGTATAACTTTTAGCTAGTAAGTGTTATAATTAGATATATAAACAATTAGGGGGTATATATCTAGTGACCATTATTTTTTTAATTGTAGTTGGCTATCTGCTAGGTTCAATTCCTTCAGGGCTAATTGCTGGCAAGCTAATATCCGGAGTGGATATTAGGGAGCATGGCAGCGGCAACCTTGGGGGAACAAATGCTTTTAGAGTTCTGGGAGTTAAAGGAGGATTAATAGTAACCAGTGCAGATATTATTAAGGGCATTATACCTGCTTATATTGGTCTGACTTGGATGGGTGAACTGGGTGCAATTATAGCAGGAAGCTCAGCCATATTTGGACACGCGTATCCACTTTTTGCCGGTTTAAGAGGTGGTAAAAGTGTCGCCACAGGGGCTGGTGTTTTTTTGGTGCTGATGCCATATGCCATAGCCATAGCTGCCATTGTATTTTTTATTACCCTTTTTACTACCCAATATGTATCCCTTGCATCAATATTAGGAGCCCTGGCCCTGGTTATTGCCAGTATAGTTTTAAAGCAAAGCTCCTGGAAAATAATAGTAAGCATCCTGGTGGTAATTTTTGTGATATACCGTCACAGGGGGAATATTAAAAGGCTGTTGTATGGCACAGAAAACAAGGCCAAACTATGGAAGCGAAGATTCTAAAAGGTCTACAAAGGCTTCCAATCTGGTTTGCAGGCCAGCCTCACCTGTTTGTTCATCTATAAAAAGGGAAATAAAGGGTATATTTTGATCTTCAGTAGATTTATTTAAAATCCCCTTTGCTACGATTTCGGGCATGCATGTAAGGGGAGCCAAATGAATGATTCCCTTGCATCCAGCATTGACAAACATATTGGCTTTTGATACATTTTCAAGGCAGTGGCCTCCTATCTCTCTGGTAATATAGGGAGAAGCATGATTTTTTAAATTATTGGTGTTTGTAAAACCTAAAGCATCTAAAAAGACCTTTTCTTTTATCCACTGACTTATGTATATGGATTTAACCAATTCTGCACCAAGGCAGCCCAACTTTTTCTCCAGATTTTGATTAATTCTAGGCTCCAAAAGAGAATAAATTTCACCTACCAGGCCTATTTTTATAGGCTTTTTAGTTTTGTTAATTTCTATTCCCTTAAACCACCTCTCTACTTCCCCGTTAAGCTTTTTTATGTCTCTATAAGAGTTGGCACTTTTTACTTTAGCTATGACTTCCTCAAGTATGTTGCATGTGGTGCCTCTGGTTAATTCTCTCGGCCTGTAATATAGGGCTTTTTGTTCTGCCCTGTCAATCAGGCTTAATTTGGAGTATCCAAAATGGATGGCATATAAAACCTGAAGTATATTTTTTGAATTACTGATAAGCTTAAATTTATCAAGCAGGTCCCTTTGTTTTTTTTCAACCATTTCCACTATAAGGCAATTAAATTCATATCCAAGGTTTTTTAGTATTAAAAACTGTGTCTGGCCATAATAACCAAATCTGCACGGCCCAAAGCCACCAGCAAAGATTAAGGTGTCTGCACCTTCTTCTAATGCTTCTATAAAATTTCCCAGGTTTATTTTAAATGGAAGACATGCAAATTCAGGGGAATGCTTTGTTCCAAGGACCAGGGTTTTCTTTGTTATTGGTTTATTAATGTGATAATTAGTTTCTAAAACATCAAAGCAAGCTTCTAGACCTATATGCAAGTGCCCCATCAAGGGAAAAGCAACTTTCATTTTGAATCTCTCCTATTCTTTTAATTTCATGTAAAGCTAGGTTATTTTGCACTACTCAAAACCTTGATAATGCTAGTAATTAGTATTTTTTTAAAAAGGGATTCTATGCAAGCCATGAAATTGCATCTAAAATATAAGGTGTTCATTTGCGATGAAGCCTACTTTTTATTGTATAAACTTATATTTATCTGGACAACAAAAGCTGCTTTTGCTACAATGCCAGTAAAGCAATATTCCATGACTGAATAGCTGGCACAGATTCTTCTTTCGTCCATTTAATAATGGATTTCTTTAGCAAAAAATAACAGGTTCTTGTTGAGGAACAGCAATAGCTTTGTAGCAGAGTAAAAAGGAAAGCTGCTTGACAGTCAATATGAGTATAGTAACCAATATGTTGAACAAGTAAAACTAAAAATACTAAGGGGGTTGGTTATCCAAGTGGAAGAAATTTTAAAAGACCTT
>JAGXSK010000206.1 GCA_018333845.1 Clostridia bacterium
CTTTTGGCTTTTGTTTCTTCTTTTTTATCCCCTGCTTCTTTGTGGCAGGAGCTTTAGTATAGCATATTACCTCAGCTTTTGCAACTGGTATGTGCTGGAACTCTTCTTTTTTATCTGCTGTTTTTTGTGTTGCTTTGACTTTATCATGGTGTTCCAGTTTTACCTTTTTTGTGTTGCCTCTCTAAACGACAATTGTTATATTAACATCTCTTCTTCTTCTTGTCAACTGGTTTTTTGGACATATTTCTATTCACATTTTACCTTTTATTCAATGGCTAACCACCACTAGTTTTGCATGGGTTCTACATATTTCTTCTCATATTCTTTACACAATAGATAGAATGTTTAACTTTTCTAAAACCTTAGCAAATTAGTGATTAAACCCCTAAATATGCCTTTCGAACATCTTCGCTAGCAGCTAGCTCACTTGCCGGACCATCTAGAACTATGCGTCCGGTTTCTAGAACATATCCTCTATTAGCAACAGAGAGTGCCATATGAGCGTTCTGCTCTACTAATAAAATAGTAGTCCCCTCATTATTCAACTCTTTTATTATAGAAAAGATTTCTTGGACAAGTAGTGGAGCCAACCCCATTGACGGTTCATCTAATAATAGAAGTTTTGGCCTGGACATAAGTGCCCTACCCATGGCCAACATCTGCTGCTCGCCACCACTTAAAGTACCAGCAATTTGGTTTTTTCTTTCAAGCAACCTAGGAAAACGATCAAATACTTTATTCATATCTTTTTTAATCTCTGCCTTATCTTTGCGCAGGTATGCACCAAGTTCTAAATTCTCATATACTGACATATTGGCAAAGACTCTTCTCCCTTCTAATACATGGGACATTCCCATTTCCACAATCTTTTCTGCAAGGGCGCTTGTAATATCCTGACCTTTAAACCATATATTTCCGGATTTAGCTTTGATTAAGCCTGATATTGTACGCAATATAGTGGTTTTGCCTGCACCGTTTGCTCCAATAAGGGTTACAATTTTACCCTCTTCCACCTCCAGGGTAATGCCTTTTATGGCATGGATGATGCCGTAGTACACATTAATATTTTCGATTTTTAACATTTAGCATACCTCCTCCCCCAAGTAGGCCTCAATTACCTTTGGATTATTCTTTATTTCATTAGGAGTGCCATGAGCAATAATTCTTCCATAATCTAAAACATAGATACGTTCACATACATTCATTACTAGAGACATATCGTGCTCAATGAGTAAAACAGTCAAACTAAATTTTTCTTTAATCCACCTGATCATTTCCATAAGCTGATGAGTTTCCTGGGGATTCATTCCTGCAGCAGGCTCATCTAATAAAAGCAATTTGGGTTTGGTGGCTAATGCCCTGGTAATTTCCAAACGGCGTTGTTCACCATAGGGTAAATTTTTAGCATATTCATCTTTTTTATCTTCCAAATTAAATATCTTTAAGAGGTCTATTGCCTTTTGAGCAATTTCTTCCTCTTCTTTTTTATATTTGGCTGTTTGTAATACACCTGCTGCTACACTATAAATTACATTCTGATGATATGCAATCTTAACATTGTCGATTACTTTCAAATCTTTAAACAGTCGGATGTTTTGAAAAGTTCGTGCCATTCCCAACTGTGTAATGTTGTATGGTTTTTTTCCAACTATGCTTTTGTCTTCAAAAAGTATATCTCCTGAAGTAGGTTCATATACTCCAGTTAACATATTAAACACAGTAGTCTTGCCAGCTCCATTGGGTCCAATAAGGCCTACTAATTCACCATCATTAATAGTAATTTCAAAATCAGAAACTGCATTTAAACCACCAAATTTTTTACAAAGATTAACTGTCTTTAGTATTGTCAACTTGTTCACCTACTCTCTTTGTCCGTCCAAGGAGTTTTTTTATCCAGGCCCACCATTTTACCATGGAATCCGCACTTAATTCCTTTGTGCCTAAAAGGCCTTGAGGTCTAAAAATCATAATACCAATTAACATCAAGGCATAGATAACCATTCTAAGTTCAGAAAACTGACGTAGTGCCTCAGTCAATGTTGTCAACAGTATTGCTGCAGCGATAGAACCAGTAATACTTCCTAGACCGCCTAAAACTACCATAAGTAAGATCTCAACTGAAAACATAAATGTGAAGGATTGGGGATGAAGAAGACGAATTAAATGTGCAAATATTCCTCCGGCTACACCAGCAAAGAAAGCCCCAAATGTAAATGCTATTACTTTATACTTGGTTGTATTTATTCCCATTGTTTCAGCAGCAATCTCATCTTCTCTAATAGAGAGACAGGCTCTTCCATGGGAAGTATGCATAAAATTAACAATAAATAATACTGTCACAACAGCCACTAGATAAGCCCATAAAAAGTTAGTATATCCAGGTATACCCCACATGCCTGAAGCAGCACCTACATATTTCCAATTTAAAAACAATACCCGTATAATTTCCCCAAAGCCTAGGGTGGCAATTGCCAGGTAATCTCCCCTTAAACGAAGGGTTGGCAAGCCTATCAAAAAGCCAGCAAAGGCTGCAACCAAACCTCCAACTAATAGGGCTAATAAAAATGTTGTGAAATCAGACAAGCCTAGATCTAGCCTTGTAGTAACAATTGCAGAAAAATATCCACCAACAGCTGCAAAACCAGCATGCCCTAAAGAAAACTGACCAGTTATACCATTAATCAAATTCAAGCTAGTTGCAAGGATAATGAAAATACTCATTAAGGTGAAAACCTGTGCATAATAGTTATTAATTATACCATTCCAAATGAGAAATTGGATTATGACACCGAAAACAACAAATCCCGTAATCACAAGTAGTTTTTTCATAAGACCTTACACCTTCTCTCTAACGTTCTTGCCAAGCAGTCCTGAGGGCCTAACAATTAAGATAATTATCAAGATAGCAAAGGCCACTGCATCTCTAAATGTGGAAAAACCTAAAGCACTCACTCCAGCCTCTGCCAATCCCAAAATCATACCCCCAAGCATGGCTCCCGGAATAATTCCAATTCCTCCAAGAACAGCTGCAACGAAAGCTTTAAGGCCCGGAAGTAATCCCATCATAGGATGAACTGTACCATAATACATTCCAAATAAAACACCAGCTGCAGCAGCTAAAGAGGATCCAATGGCAAAAGTAAATGAAATTGTTTTATCAACACTTATTCCCATTGATCTAGCTGCATCACGATCAAAGGAAACAGCCCTCATAGCTTTGCCCATCTTAGTCTTGTGGACAATGAATTGCAGCAAAACCATCAGTGATATTGCAGTAACTAAGATAATTAATTGCCTATTGCTAATAGCTACACCAAAAATTTCCCAGGTTTGTACTGGTATACGTGGAAACGCCTTTGGCGTGGCGCCAACTGTATATATAGTAAAACTTTGGTAAAATAATGATAAACCTACAGCTGTCATTAAAGCTGCTATTCTATGTGCATTACGCAAAGGTTTATAGGCAATTCTTTCCATAACCACTCCAAGGGTCGCACAGACTGCCATGGCTAAAACCAGTGCTAGAAAAAAAGGCAAACCTAAAACAGTAATTGCAAAAAAGCCCGCTAAGGCTCCAAGCATGAAAATTTCACCATGGGCAAAGTTTATTAATTTAATAATACCGTAGACCATTGTGTAACCCAGGGCAATTAACGCATAGACACTACCCAATGATATGCCATTAATCAACTGTTGTAAAATCAGCTCCACAGTTTCACTCCTATCTCTATCTTTTATATAATAAAAACTCCATATATTTCCAATTATTCTGCATTGTTAAGCAAGATATTGTTTTACATGGCATGCTAAATACTTGTAAAATTAGCTAAATTTGCCCAATACATTCTTAAAGCAGTAAAGAGGGGTAACCTTTTACCCCTCTTATAGGAACATAAACTTAACAGTTAATGGACTACTTGCCATTTATATAGCTGTTATGGATTAACTGTTGTATAGTATACCTGCTGTTGATTTTCAATTTTGATAACCACAGCACTTTTAACTGGGTCCCTATTTTCATTTAATTTAATTTGTCCACTTACACCCACGATTTCGACTTCAGCTAAGGCATCTCTAATTGCCTGGGGTTCTGCAGATCCTGCTTTTTCAATTGCTGCTGCAAGCATATATGCGGCATCATAAGCTAAAGCAGCTAGAGCATCTGGCATTTTATTGTTGTACTTGGCTTGATAAGCTGCCAAGAAGGACTTAACTTCTGGACTATCAACATCAGGAGAATAGTGGTTACTAAAGTAGAAGCCATCAGCTGCATCTCCTGCTAATTCAAACAATACTGGAGAATCCCAACCATCTGCACCAAGGAAAATAACATCTCTGCTAAAACCAACATTGTTCTTAGCCTGGTCTAGAATTAGTCC
>JAGXSK010000207.1 GCA_018333845.1 Clostridia bacterium
CAGCAAAAAAATAAAGAAAACGTTTTAAGCTTTATTAACCAGACAATTACTGGTGCTTTTGCTAATATTCTAGATATTAAAGCTGTGGAAAAAGTTAACCTGACTGAGGCATCAATAATTCTAGCAGTAATGCGCATAAGAGATGCCATGAAGCTACGAGGCTGGTTAACTGCAACAAGCTGCAATTTTAATGAATTATCAAATGGCAATCATAAAAAACTAGTTTATAATTAGTTATTAAAATTTATTTAAGTTCTAAGCAAAAAAATGCTGGGCTATTAAAAAAGAAAGGGGCGAGCACGTAAGATTTCATACGCCCCTTTTGCGTTGGTCTTAAAAGTTTAAAATATTTTAAGATCTAGCATACAATGGGATATAATCAGAACTTGTTTGAACGCTTTTGTATGCGGGTCTGATTATTTTTCCGCCGCTTACAATTTCTTCTACCCTGTGTGCACACCAGCCAGGAATTCTGGCCATTGCAAATATAGGTGTATAAAGGTCCTTTGGAATATTAAGCATTTCGTAAACAAAACCTGAGTAAAGGTCTACATTAGCAGGTATAATAACTTCCTTGTTGTACTTTTTTGAGAGAACTACTGGAGTAAGCTTTTCTATCAAGGCATAAAGGTGAAATTCATCAGACATATTCTTTTCTTTAGCTAATTTCTCTGCCTTTTCTTTAAGCAATACTGACCTTGGATCTGATAAGGTGTATACTGCATGCCCCATGCCATAAATTAATCCAGTCCTGTCATAGGCTTCCTTCATGGTTACCTTTGTTAAATATTCTTCAACTTGGTTTTCATCTGTCCAATCTCTTAGATTTGCTTTTAAGTCCTCAACCATCTCAATAACCTTAATATTAGCGCCGCCGTGTTTGCTGCCTTTTAAGGAACCGATGGCTGCAGAAATTGCAGAGTAGGTGTCAGTATCAGCGGAAGATACTACATGGGTAGTAAATGCAGAGTTGTTTCCACCGCCATGCTCTGCATGGAGGATCAAGCTTAAATCCAGGGTTTCTGCTTCAAGTTCTGAATAATGGTGATCTGGTCTTATCATATATAGGAAACATTCTGATGTGCTTAATTCATCTTTGGGCAGATGGATGACCAGGCTCTGATTATCATAGTAGTGAATTTTTGCTTGATACCCGTAAGCAATCATTAGAGGGAAGCGTGCTATTAACTCTATTGATTGTCTCAGTACGTTTTTGATACTAGTATCATCTGGATTATCATCATAGGAATAGCTAGTAAGTACACTCCGGGCCAATTTATTCATGACGTTTTTGCTTGGGGCCTTTAATATCATGGTTTCCCGAAAACCATTAGGCAAATGCCTTAGAGTGCATAGCATTTCTTTAAATGTGGACAATTGCTCTTCATTGGGCAGACTGCCAAAGAGCAGCAGATAACATACCTCTTCGAAACCAAATCTTTTTTCCCTTTGGATACCCTCGACGATTTCCTTAACATCTATTCCCCTGTACAGCAGTTTGCCTTCTTGCGGTATCTTTTGATCATTTTCCTTTATATAACCATGTACGTCCCCAATCTCTGTAAGGCCAATCAAGACTCCTGTACCATCGCTGTTTCGCAATCCTCTTTTTGTATTGTATTTTTTATGAAGCTCTGGATCAATATAATTATTTTTCTCTGCAAGGATAGCTAGTTCATGAAAAAATGGGTCTTCAAAAGGATTGCTTCTGTACGTTAAACTTACCATATTTATCCCCTCCAATATTCGCACACACGTATTACTGTATACAATTATACTGAAATAGCTTCTTTGCGTCAATTATCTTTTAAATATTGTTTGTCATTATTTTCTTATTTTCATGGTTATGAGCTTTTTAGTTTTCCCTGTAATTGAAGGACTTATTGGCGAATATGGCGAAACTATCTTTGGATAAATTGTTTGACCCGGTAGTGTTAAAGTATGAAAAACTAATTTAAAAAACCAAGATCCAAGAGAAAAAAGTAAAACTAAGAAATTGACCAAGTGTAATAGTTTAAATGCAGGAAAGAAATCCTGGTCAACCTCTTCAAAGAGCATGACAATGAGGCACAATGCCTGTCAAGGAGGAGCCTAGCTTTGAGGAGAGATTGACAGGCATTGCACCATGGGAGGTTAATATGAATAGATTATTCCAGGTTAAAGAAAAGGGTCAAAAGGTAGCTGAAGCTATAGCTACTGTTTTAAATGTGGAAGTGGAAATAGTAAATCAGGAATTAGTAAGGGTTGCAGGAACAGGGCGGGTAAAAGAAAATATAGGTTCGAGATTGTTAAGGGGTCTTGTTAATAAACATGTTCTAGAGACTGGTCAATATATATATATTAGCTCTCCCGGGCATCATGCAATATGCAAAGAGTGTTCACTGGCCGGCAAGTGTTTTTATAAGGCTTATATTGTGTACCCCATAAAGGTTAAAGAAGAGGTAATAGGCAACATCAGCCTTATTGCATTTAACCATGAACAGGAGGAAAACTTAAGACGACAAAGGGATTCTTTAGTTGAGTTTATTAGCAAAATGGCTGACTTTATTAGCTCAAAGGTTATTGAAAAGCAAATGGAAGCTGACAAGGCTGTCATGACAAATAGATTAGAAGCTATCTTAGATTCAGTTCATGAAGGGGTTATAGCCATTGATGAAAATGGAATAATTACCCATTTTAATAAATCTTCCGAACAGATTTTTGGCACCAAGAAGAATGAGGTTGTAGGCAAAAATCTTAAAGATCTAGCACCTAATCTTCCTCTATTAACCTTGCTTGAGGGTGCTGAAAGTTTTACTTATAAAGAAGTCTTTGCAGATTTTAACAGGCAAAAGCTTCACCTTTTAAGTACAGCCAGGCCTATCTTATCTGAAAACAAGGAAATTGTAGGGGCGGTAGCTTCCTACAGAGATTATGGTGAAACCCAAAAAAATGTATATGAAATTTTTAATAAACAGCAGCACCTGTCTTTTGATGATATTATTGGCTCTAGTGCATCTTTGCAGGAAGTTATAAAAAAAGCAAAAAAAATAGCAAGCAGCAATTCCACTGTATTAATTCTTGGGGAAAGCGGCACTGGCAAGGAGCTATTTGCACGGGCTATTCATGAGGCAAGTTCTCAGAGCAATAAACCTTTTGTTTCCATTAACTGCGGAGCTATTCCAGAAGCCCTACTTGAAAGCGAACTGTTTGGATATGAAGAGGGAGCCTTTACAGGGGCAAAAAGAGGTGGGAAGATAGGTAAATTTGAGCTGGCAAATAGCGGTACAGTTTTTCTTGATGAAATAGGCAATATGTCTCTATACTTGCAAGCCAAACTTCTTAGGGTTTTACAAGAGAGGCAAATAGAACGGGTTGGTGGCAATAAGCTAATACCTGTGGATATAAGGGTCATTGCTGCAACAAATAGCGATTTGCAGGATCTTGTAAACAAGGGCCTCTTTAGAGATGATTTGTATTATAGACTAAGTGTAATTCCGCTAGAAATACCACCCTTACGGGATAGGAAGGAAGACATTCCCCAGCTTTTGGATTATCATCGAATAAGGTACAGCAAGTTGTTGGGTAAAAAAATAATTGATTTTGATAAAGAAGCTTTGAATATTTGCCTGAATTATAGCTGGCCAGGGAATGTAAGAGAACTGGTTAATACTGTTGAATATGCAATTAATATTGAAGAAGGACCTATCATTAAAATTGAAAGTCTGCCTCCACGAATACGAGAGGAGGTTAATGCAAGGGGAGTTATTGACTATAATTTAAGCGGTGATATCGTGATAAAAAGCCTGGATAAAATAGAAAAAGAAGCTATTATTAAAGCATTAAACCATTTTGGCTGGCATGAAGAAGGGAAGATGAAAGCTGCCAGGGCCCTGGGAATTGGCAGGGCAACTATTTATAGAAAAATTCAAAAATACAAAATATCTCCTGAATTTGTAAATGGAGCTAAACGGAATGAGGTCTAAGGGGGTTTCAGATGAAATCTGTTGAGTTAATATCTAAGAAACTGGCTGGTGAAAAGTTTGAGCATAAGGCTAAAGGTGAATTCTTTATTGAAAAGGCTATAGCTAAAGAATTAACTGGGCATGAGGATAGGTGGCTGGCTAAAAGAATTTCAGCAGAGCTTTTAGGTTTTAATTATATTGCTGAAGGTGTTGATAAAAGTCATGATGGCAGAGATCACTGGGGCAGGTTAGACTTTAGGCAAAGGGGTTATGAGCGGCCTGTTTATGATAGTATAGAAAATTTATGTAATTACCTTAAGGTTGACCATATAAAATTTCAAGAACTTTCTAGATGGAAAAAAGAGACTGACTTTTTTGTATTTGCCCTGATTGATGGACCATTCCAAACATTAAGCAGCCTGTTAGATTACAACCAATTTCTTATGGACATAATGCTAAAACCTGATCTAATGAAAAAAGGGGTAGAAACAATAACTAAAGAAATAATTAACATAATAATTGCTGCAGTAGCAAATGGTGCTGATGGCATAATTTTAGGGGAGGATATTGCTTATACTAAAGGTTTAATAGTATCTCCCAAAATAATCCGAGAGGTATTTTTGCCAAGAATTCAGGAAATTGCGGCAAGCATAGATAAACCAATAGTATTTCATAGTGACGGCAATCTGACTGATATTTTGCCTGATCTGGCAAAAACTGGCGTTTCCGGCATCCACTCCATTGAAGAAAATTCAAACATGGACTTAAAAAAGGTAAGAGAAATTGTTGGAGATAATATTTGTCTCTTGGGTGGTTTTGATTTAAAGAATTTTTATGAATATGACGGTGATGGATTGGTTAATAAAGTAAGGGATATGGTTGCTCTAGGCCAGGATTGTGAACCATATATATTTGGCACCTCTGCTGGAATTATAGATGATAATCTGCCATTAGAAAAAATAAAATTGGTGTATCAAACAGCAGGTAATTAAATAAATTAATGTAATAATCCATCCTCCCTCTAAGTAGAATTGAAGTGAGGCCTTAAATTAATGACTTATTTAGAGAAAGTGGGGGAAGGAAGTGGGAGGTTGGCACTAAAATATAAATTCAACTGGAAAACTGTAGTAGTCATAATATTAGTTTCTATTTTATCCATGGCTGGAAAAGTGTACTATGAATGGGTTAATAGGGTGATACCAGAAGAATTACTGCCGCAAGCTATAGAGAGAACAACTTCAGTCAAAAGTTACCGTTATCATGTTGGGTTAAAGTTAAAAGTTAATGGTGATGATAGGCTTTTAAGCAAGGTTAAGGGTGAAAGACAAAATGGTCAATTCCACCTTCAAGGAGAGATAGCCGGACAGGAAGTGGATGTAATATATGTTAATAATAAAGTTTATATGAAGGATGCTGTCTCGGGACGTTGGATGGTAAATCATGGCGGTGACATATTTCAGCAAGATCTTTTTATGATAGAGGTAAACCCAGTAGCCAGCCTAGAATACGAGGCGTTAAACAATATTAATTACCTTGGCATTGAAAAAGGTAAGGTTGATGCTTACGTTATGGAATACACCCCTGTTGTTGTAAACCAAATGCTCGCAACCTACTGGCGGAATTTTAAGTATAAGGTATGGATAGAAAAAAGGTTCAAGAGAATATTTAAATTAGAAGTCTTTGCAGATCATAAGGATGTTCCCCAAAATGGACTTCATATGCAGTTAATCCTCTATGACTTTAATAAAAAGCTTAATATTCAAGCACCTTCGACACAATAGTGCAAAAAAGCAGGTTCTTCCTCGAAAATACTGTTTATGGGGAAGGATTTTTTTTTCTTTGCGAGAAATATTAAGCTTATGGATTTATCCGGGACAAACCGAATATTTTCCATCTGACAACAAGAAACTATTATTAATGAACTAATAGACACAATAAATAACTAGCTTAAATAAGGATGCAAAGTTTTAGGAAAGGGAGAGCTGCATATGGATAAAGATGTTAAAGACATACTAGTAAGTGAAGCAGATATTAAAAAACTGGTTGCTCAATTAGGCCGAAGGATTACAAGTGACTATGAAGGAAAGGAAATAATGGTTATTTGTATATTAAAAGGTGCTGTTATGTTTTGTGCGGATTTGATTCGAGAGATTAAAGTGCCCTTGAGATTAGACTTCATGGCTGTTTCCAGCTATGGGGAAACAACAGAGAGCTCTGGTGCCGTACAAATTCTAAAAGACCTGGATTCAAGTGTTGAAGGCAGACATCTTTTGATAGTTGAAGATATAGTAGACACAGGATTAACACTAAGATACCTGATTAGCATATTAAATGCCAGAGGTCCAGCTAGTATCAAAACCTGTGCATTATTAGACAAACCAGAACGCAGGAAAGTAGATGTGAAAATTGATTATACTGGTATTGAGATACCTGATGCTTTTGTGATAGGATATGGATTAGACTATGCTGAGGATTACAGGCATTTACCCTATGTGGCTGTTCTGAGCCCAGAAGTGTATGAAAAATAAGGAGGAAGAAGATGATTGATAAAGCAGATGAAGTAATTGTCCTGGATTTTGGTGGTCAATACAGTCAGTTAATTGCTCGCAGAATAAGAGAGTTAGGTGTATTTTGTGAAGTGTTTCCTTATACTACTAGCTTTGAAGAGATTGTTAAAAGGAATCCCAAGGGAATAATTTTTAGTGGCGGCCCAGCCAGTGTCTATCAGGACAATGCTCCTGTCATAGATAAAAAGTATTATGAGGCCAATAT
>JAGXSK010000208.1 GCA_018333845.1 Clostridia bacterium
CATATATGTGTATATAAGCTATATATATTTTTCAAAAAAATGCGGGGCAGCGGGGCAGGCAGGCAAGAAAGTCAATAATACCAATGCTTAAACCCTGCCCCCAGGTGCGTCCCACACACCTTAAATGCCCCCAAAGAAGTCTATTACGGGAAATAAACCAGCAATATCCTAGCTAAAACAAATTTTGAAAAAGAGAAGGGATGAAATACTATGACATTCTCTGGCTACCTTAAAAAGGTAAAATACTCTGGAACTGCTGCCCAAAAAGACCCTTCACAGCCATCATTCAAAGCTGAATTAGGAGAACTAACGGAGAAGGCCTCATCAGGGGAATTATTGGATCAGTTGGCTGCAGAACAGCTAACAGAGCAGGCTGAAACATCTAAGGCAGCAGAACAGGAAGCACGGCTTTACACTGACCCCCGCCCTGACCTAGAAGCAGACTCAGTCCTTTGGACCAAGCTCCTGCGAAGGGCCCAGAAGATAGATCCAATGCTGGCAGGTACACTACATGGCTTTAGATGCGGCGGACTAAGGATAAAAAGAGGTAGGACAGGCTATCTTCTACGCCCAGACTTTGACCCCTCAGGCAACCTGCCTTCATGGAGAGACCAGGAGGAGTACGAACACGATAAGCTCATGCACCTTTTCCAGTACAGGGCAGAAATCAAAGAGCTGATGAGCAGCCTATAAATCTCACGGCACATACCCGTGCCGTCAAATAATACGTAACAGCAAGCAGGGTACAAGGAACCAGGAAGAAGAGAAAAGGAGATTAACGAATGACCCCAAAACCACCCCTAGAAAGCTCCATAGTCAACAGAATACTAAGATGGCTGAACAAGCAGTCTGGATGCTACGCAGAAAAGACCCATGGAGGCAGATGGGGTAGAGCAGGCAAGCCAGACATCACAGGCTGCATTAAAGGCAGGCGCTTCGAACTAGAAGTAAAACGCCCCGGAGCTAAACCTACAAAGCTGCAGCTGGAAGCATTAAAAAAATGGAAAGCTGCCGGTGCAATAGCAGAAGTAGTAACAAGTGTGGAAGAAACTAAAACAATCCTTAAGGGAGCTGATGAAACTGCAGGAGAAAATGGTAACCGACAAACAGATCCTAGAGGTGATAAGAAAATATAAAGAAGAAAACCTCACAGTCAGACGCATGTGTGAGCTAATTGGCTACCAAAGCCCAGGAACTATGCAGCCAAGGATTAAAGAACTTCAGAAAAGAGGCCTTATAAAAGTTCAAAGAAGGACTACTATTCAAGTTACAGACTTAGGAAATAAACTCCTAGAGAAAAGACAGTAATTATACTAACTAAGCCAGAAAACAACAGACTTAAGCATCACCACTGTTCTTATCACCATATTTTTCTTTTAGGATTTTAATCTCTTCTAAAACCAGAACTGTACAAATAATAACAGTAAAAATTAAGGAAACCAAAAGGGCATGGGTAGCAGCATGATATGAACCTTCAACAGCACTATAGCCTAGCTTAGAAATTATAGGGGCAATTACTATTAAAGATATGAAAAATATAATTACAGTACCAAATGCAGCCCAACCGATTTGTTTCATATACGATTACCTCCAAAAAATTTCGACTTTGGTACTTAAGCAAAAAGCTCTAAAAACAAAAAGACAAAGCCAACTAGAAAAAATATAGTTGCAGTTGTCCTGGCAATTACAAAATATGATTTTGGAGGCTCTCTATGCGCCTTCCAACCTTGAGCAATTTCCCACACATGCCGAGGATTAATCATCGAATAGCCTGCAACTATTACCCAAAGAGCTAAAAACACTTTAAACATCAAATGCACCTCCGGATTGTAAAGATATTATAGCACATTGAAAAAGCAAATCTAATACACCTATAAATATAACTAGAACATAGTTCAGATTGAACGGAGTTGGAACTGTCTTCAAACTGACGACAGTTGGATAAGAATATACAAAGCCAGATATGAGCAGTTTGTAGCAAATCAAATGGGTGGAATTATTAGCGTATTACTTACTCTTCCCTATTAAATCGATAAGATAATAAATTTGTGCAATCAAATATGAAAGAAGAATAACTATAACTGCTCCTACAGATAAGATTGTGGTTTCTAAAAAGTTTCCACCATCAAAAAACCAATTAAGAGGAAAAAAGAGAATAAAACTTAAAAATAAAGTACCAAAAAATGTCTTTATATACTTACCCAAAGAAATCAGCCTCCAAGAAATTAATAGCTACAATTATTAGTTTCTAGAGAAAAAGGTGAAATTCCTCTAAGATATTGCTTCCAATTCAGTTATAAAGGGATTTGGCAAACTAATCCCCACCATGACCCCAAAGCTGCACCTTGGAGATGTAGCCCCAATAGCTGGCCATCAGCATGCGATGTTAGCCGACCCCTTAGCTGAACCAGGAAGTAAAGGGCTATCATCGCCAAGGAGACCTAGCGAAACCTTGTCAGCGACCCTAGAGTATAACAAAACAGCTGCTGACATGGTGCAGAGGATGAGCTAGACGGAGGAGACAAGGACCCCGAAAGACTCCGTCAAGAAGCGAAGCATGAAATCGTCTGACCTAGACCATCTACAAACTGTTAGTGTTGTGGTGGTTGGCAGCGAAAAACAGCACACCACTTAACAGATTGTCAGGGGCTAGGGTAGAAAGTTCAGGCCGCTTCAGGAGTCGTCTAACATGCTAGAAATATAGAGCAAGTGGAAAAGAAATAATCCGAAGGGGGTGAAGCTAAAACACTACCAAAAATTCAACTTAAAGAAACTGAAGAAAAAGTATGCGGCAGCTGTAGCTATTACAGCAGTGATAATATCAGGAACCTGCACTGCACAGTCAACGGCAGAAGAAGAATGCCTGATGAAATGAGTGGATGTATGGCTTGGATGCCAAAGGAAGTGAATGGCCCTACTAACCAAGTCTGAAGACCTCGGGCAGCTGTTGGCCTAACCCAAAAGAACCTCCCAATAGTAGGGCCAACTGCTGCTAAAACAAGGCCCAGCGTCACTTTGCCGTAAAGGGGAGGCGTGCATGGCAGTAGTAGATTGCTAGAACAGCTGCACCTGGAGGCAAGGTATAAGCGAATAAGAATGACAAGCACAAGGACCACAGAGAATAGCAGCAGAGCAGATGCCGCTTGGCCAGAGGTTAAAATACCCCAATGAGATGAAGCGACTTCTGCTAAAAGGCCTAGTGTCACTTTACCGTAAGGGGAGGCGAACTCAGCTGTAGTAGATGGCTAAAACAGCATCACCTGGGGGTAAGGTGTAAGCGGATAAGCTAGACGGAGGAGACATGGCCCACAGAGACTGACACAAACAACAAGACCCAGGACACTTTTTCTTTAAGGCGCTGCACCCCAAAGAATAGCAGCATAAAAGCAGCAGTCTTAAGAAAAAGGGTATGGCAGAGACCAGTAGACATAATCATGCATTATCGTTGAAGCGTGCATGCTTTCCCAAATAGCTGAAATAGCTTCTGATAATGCTCTATTATGTCTAAGGCGTGAGAAGGATTGAGTTAATGGCTGCGAGGCCTTTTGATACAAGTGAAATAAGGCTATTAACTCAATCCAGTGCCGGCTGGGTGACCCATAAGACAAGACTGTAAAGACTAGGGAAATAATACTAGTTGCAAACCTACACTTTAGATTTAAGTTGCGGTTATAGATGTAATCCCTGCAGGCAGCTGTTGGTCTGACCTCAGAGCAATACATGGTTAGAAAGACCAACTGCTGCCCTTGACAGGACCTAGCGTCACGCTGCAGGCTGACCAGATAGAATAGCAATAGAAAATGGCCTGCAGGGTGTAAGCGGATGAGCTAGACCCGGGAGACAGAGTATTTCTTCTGACTCCTGAATTCTGACTTCTGTTATCTGAATTTAAAAACTACACGTAAGGAGAGAATATATTGCCAAAACAAAGCATTACCATTGATCCCGGCCATGGGGGAACAGATCCGGGAGCAGTATATGAAAATTACCTGGAGAAGGATTGGACCCTAGACATTTCATTACACATGGCAGAAGAGCTGAGGAAACATGGCCATCCAGTTTCCCTAACCAGGGTAACCGATATCAGATTAACTGCTTCCCAAAGAGCTAAGCTGGTAAGAGAAAGTGGTACAGCAGTCTGCATCAGCAATCACATTAATTCCGGAGGAGGTGAAGGCGCAGAGGTCATATACAGCCTCCATGATGAGAGGTACCTTGCTGCACTAATACTAGAAGAACTTGCTGCAGCAGGAATGAAAAAGCGTAGAGTATATACTAGAGAGTCTACCAGACACCCTGGTAAGGATTATTACTACATCCACAGAGACACAAGGCCAATAGAAACAGTAATTATAGAATATGGCTTCATAGACAACAGCAATGACAGAGCCAAGCTCAGCAAACCCGAGTTTCGAAAAGAACTTGCAGCAGCTACTGTAAGGGGGATAACAGAATATCTAGCATTAGCGGAACCGAAACCACCTCTGTCAGCATCAGTAATGATCATCGACCAAAGTGGTAGAAAAATAGAATTTCCAAAAGAGAAGACCCAGATTATACAAGGTAATACTTATCTAGAAGGAAGAGAACTGACAAATATCCTTGGAGGAAAAGCACGCTGGGACGCTGACAGCAAAACAGCAACCTTTGACTTTAAAAGGTAAGGAACAATAAGAGGAAAGTAGAAAGCAGACAGTTGGACAGGAAAATATTAACCTTTGGCAGCAGCTGCTGCCGGAACAGGTAGCTCATAGCATCTCATCAGCAGATCATCGGTTCCATCATGTCAGCAGCTGCTACCGATGAAGCTAGGTTACCTTTGTAAAAACAAGTTTTTCCTAACCAACTAACCAACAAATACAAGGAGGTACAAATGGGTAAATCAAAAATCAAAGCTAGTGTAAAGAAAATAGAAATAGTTAATAAAGTATCAGGAGAGTCATGGGATCAATCCATAAGGATAATCTTAGGGGACATAGAACTTAACGACGACAACCTAATTGAGCTTAAAAAGTTTAGGCCCAACGAGGCTGTTAATGTATGTTTTGAGTCACAGCAGATGAGTTTACTGGAATTTACTCAGGAGCAAGGCGCAAATTATTCAGAGGACAAAATCAATTCAAATGAAGACTTAAGTGTAGATAAAGAGGAGGATTTGCGCAGGGAGGATATATGTTTTTTAGAAGACTATGAGGAGCCTAATCCTGAAGATATAGTCAAAGAATTTGTTTTGTAACTATTATTAGCTCTGCTCCTATATCAGGATAAGGATAAGAAGAAAGATCTAATCGCAGGATTCCGACTACAGGTAAAGCTACAGGTAGAAATAACAAATATTTACCTCTTTAAGTTTGTTTCCTTAATCATATATGATATAATTAACTATAAGTAATTTAAATACAAGATGCTGAATCCTATCGGAGCGGGGGAACCATTTTTCTGGGGTGAATTTCTTTAAGAAAAGGGGCAGCTATCCCTAACCCGACAGCTAACCTCGTAAGCATTAAGCCACAACTAATATGCTAATAAAGCATATTAGTTTGTGGTTTTTATTTTTCGGTTAAATATCCACTAGTAAAATAGATTAGTAATGATTATGCCTTATTAGTTTTTTTAAATGCTTAAATATGTTTAAGAGGAGTTTACCTAGACTATGATGGAATTTCTTGATACCGATTACCTGGTTCTACTCATGGCTCTTTT
>JAGXSK010000209.1 GCA_018333845.1 Clostridia bacterium
ATGAAAAAGAGTGGGGTAGCAATGAAAATACTAAAGGATTTTAAAAAAACAGCAGTCCATGGTGTTCTTAACTGGCTGTATAATACAAAACCTCTGGAAAGACATATTGGAAAAGAAAAAGTTGATTTAAAAGCTGAACCAATAAAACCTTGCAAAATTAAGGTTGCAGCAGTTCAAGTGCAGATTAAGCTTCATAAAACTACAATAGCATACTATGACCATATGAAGAGACTAGTTGAAGAAAGTGTTAAAAAGGGAGCACAGCTAATTGCTTTTCCAGAGAATATTAATCTGCCCCTCATAGGAGTAATCCCCATGGCTGAAAAATTATTGACAGGGCATGATAGCCCCAGAAAACCAGGCTCTAACAGCCAGACAAGGGAGAATTTTTTTCTGCTAGGACCCTATACAGAGAAAATTTACAAGCTAATCTTTAGTACCCTGGCTAAAAAATATCAGGTATTTATCATGGCTGGTAGTATTAGTGCTCCAGTTGGAAAGGAACTTTATAATACTGCTTACTTTTTTGGACTTCAAGGAGAATGCTTGGGGACCCAAAGGAAACTGCATCTGACCACCACTGAAGAAGCTTTCGGACTTGTTGTAGGAGATGAGCTCAATGTTATAACCCTTCCCTTTGGAAAGGTATCTTTCCCCATATGCATGGATGCCACATACTTTGAGACCTTTCATCTTGCAAGACAAAAAGATGCGGATATAGTAATTATACCCATTGCAAACAACGAAGAATATGATTTTTACAAGGCATTTAGAGGAACCTGGCACCGTGTACAGGAGGCCAGGGTTTTTGGAATAAAATCTGCTCTAGTGGGGAAACTAGGGGATTTGGTATTTACAGGTCGTTCAGCAATTTTTGCTCCTCTTGATTTAACCCCCAGGAGGGATGGCGTTATTCAAGAGGCAAAAACTTATAATAAAGAAGAGGTAGTTGTAGGAGAAGTGGATCTAAATGCCTTGAGGAGATTTAGAGAAAGGGACCCACTATTGTCTGATTTTAATCAAGAAATTTATGACAAATACTTATCGCTTGTCAAGATGTATTGCTGGAAGAGGTGAAACCTTTGGAGAGTTGGAAAGTATATTTGATTCTATACATTTTAATATTAAATTTTGGCGGTTACTCAGTTATATGGTATGACAAAAAGAAAGCCCTTAAAGGACAATGGAGGATTCCGGAAACAAGGCTTTTTGCTCTGGCCTTAATGGGTGGGTCTTTAGGTATTTATTATGGCATGAAAGCTTTTAGACATAAGACCCAACATTTATCCTTTAAATACGGTATGCCTTTATTAATTGGAGTCAACATGGTGCTTTTTGGAATTATCTTTTACAAATTATAGTTTCATAATGCTTTTTACAGTGAATCTACTCAAGCTGACTGTGTATTCTAATGTAGTTTAAAATATCAGTTTTAGACACAATACCTAAAAGCTTGGGCCCATCCATTACTAGAATTCTGCCTATGCCATTGCTGAATAATTTTTGCATGGCATTAGAAACAGAATTATCAGAGGAAATAACCAGATTATCTTCCAGGGGGGTAGTGACCCTTTCAACTGTAGTTTGGTACCAGGTGTCTTTAGGTATATTTCTCACATTATTGATACTTACAATGCCGATAATTTCTTCATTTTTTCTTACTGGAAAGCATGTAAATTTATATTTATAAAAATAATTATCTACAAGATCTTGAATTGGGATATAATAATCAACTACCACCACGTTGTTTGTCATGAACTCCCTTACAGGTATTTTATTAAAAATATCTGACATGACTGTATGTTGATAGCTTGATTGTGAGGCCTGGTTGATAAACCACCCAATAAATACAAACCAGATGCCACTTAAAAAAGCTCCGCTAAACACCCAAAAAATTCCTAGAAACATTAAAAAATATCCAAAAAACCCACCAAAAGAAGATGCAATCTTTGTGGCAAGTCGCAGGTTGCCCTTATAATGCCAGATGAGTGCTCGTAATACCCTGCCGCCATCGAGAGGAAATGCAGGGACTAGATTAAATATGGCTAGTATTAAGTTAACTGTTCCTATATAAGAAATGGGAACGAGAATAATTTCCGAAGCCCCTAAAATAGAAAGAACACTGGCCAGGATAGTAAAGAATAAAAACAGCATTACACTCATAGCAGGCCCAGCTATGGCAATCTTTAATTCTTTTACTGGACTATCAGGTTCCCCTTCCATTTGTGCTAACCCGCCAAAGATAAATAAAGAAATCTTCTTTACTTCTATTCCTTCTTTAATTGAAACAATAGAATGGGACAATTCATGAAGTAAAACTGAGATAAAAAGCAGTAGGGCCATGATACCTGCCAAAAGCCATCTTAAACTAGGATCAAAATCCGGGTGGTTTTGAGGAAAGTAGTTAGTAGCAAGTACAAAGCTTACCAATGCAAATACAATTAACCAGCTGGCATGTATTTCAATCTGAATTCCTTTGATTTTACCTATAACAAAAGAGCCTTTCATTTGTATCACCCCGCATTGAAATGTCCATGTCTAAATAATAGCATGTTTTTAAATTATTTTTTACTGTTATTAATTAATCTTAACATAATATTCGTATTTAACAACATTGACTTTTTTGTTGTAAAACTTGTAACAACTTGTTGAGTTAGTGTCTGTACCAGTAAAGTTAGTTGGAGAAAGTTACAATGAAATGTTATAATGAAATGCAAAATCTGAAAATGAAAGGAAAAAGAAAAATGGCAATAGAATTAGTTCGTGAATACTTTAAAAAATGGGGCAGAGAAGAGGATGTTCTAGAATTTAATACATCAAGTGCCACAGTTGAATTAGCAGCACAAGCTCTAAATGTTGATCCAGCCAGAATTGCCAAGACACTTTCGTTTAAAAGTGAAGATGGAGCTATTCTGGTGGTTGCGGCAGGAGATGCTAAAATAGACAATAGTAAATTCAAGGGTCAATTTGGTTTTAAGGCAAAGATGCTTACACCAGATGAGG
>JAGXSK010000210.1 GCA_018333845.1 Clostridia bacterium
CGGGCAAGGGAATACCAGACGAACTTTCTTACCAGTGCCTGGAAGATGAATACATGATGGATAACGAATATGACTTATTAATTAATGACCCATCTGGATACTGGATGCGTTATTATCTTCCACGAACCTTTGGCGCACTGGAACCATGGCAGATGATAGCACCATGGACCGATATTATTGAACTTCCCTTTGTAGGTCCTGCCATGATACCCATAGGTATTCCCCCTGTCCAGGAATCCTTTAAAAAATTAATAGAAGCTGGACAGGCAGCCATGGAGTGGGCTGGTGCCATGGGTGCTATAGATGGAGAAAATAAAGCTGTCCACGGTTTGCCGGGGTTTTTTGGTGGAGTTGCTAAAGCTCCCTTTGATACCCTGGGAGATACCATGAGGGGCACTCGGCCAATAATGCTTGACATATTCCGCCGTCCCAAGAAACTACTAGAGGCCATGGAAAGACTTGTATCAATAAATATTGACATGGCAGTAAGATCAGCCAATATCACAGGGGTACCAATTATTTTCATGCCCCTGCATAAAGGAGCCGATGGTTTCCTGTCAAAGGATGATTTTGCCAGGTTTTACTGGCCAACCCTAAAGGCTGTTATTCTAGGGTTAATAGAGGAAGGTCTAGTTCCACTGCTTTTTGCTGAGGGGGGCTATAATCAACGGCTTGAAGCCATAACCGATTCTGATATTCCAGAAGGAAAAACCGTCTGGCTTTTTGATAACACCGACATGGTCAATGCAAAGAAGGCCCTTGGAGGCAAGAGCTGTATAGCAGGAAATGTCTCTGGAGCTGTTCTAAAGGCTGGCACACCGCAGCAGGTAGATGAGTATGTGAAGTTCCTGGCGGAAAAAGTAGCTCAAGATGGCGGTTTTATCTTGAGCAATGGTACAGTTCTAGATGATGCTGAAGCAGAAAACCTCCATGCCATGATAAATGCGGGCAGAAAATATGGGGAATACAAATAATCCAGGCAAGCGAAAACCGAAAACCATGAATATACCTATAATAAATGGCATCTAGCTGATGCCATTTATTATAGCCCAAAAACATAGGCGAAGGGTGATATAATGCATAGTAATCAAAATGTACCAATTTCCCCATACAGATGGGTGGTAGTGGCAATAATGTGGTCTACAATATTCATAGCTGTGACAGCTCAATTTCAAGTAGCTGCCCTGGCATTTAAAATTATTCCAGAATTAAACCTTACATCAGGAAATTATGCCATGGTCCTGGCTGCACCCATGCTGCCTGCAGTGTTGTTTAGTATTGGTGCAGGAGCCCTGGCAGACAGATTTGGAGTTAAAAAAGTAGTTGCAGTTAGTTTTGTTTTTTCAATAATTGGTGTATATTTTAGATATATTCCCAACAGTTTTTTAGGATATTTTAGTCTGATGTTTTTATCTGGATTAACCCCTGCTCTTTTAAATGCCAATGTTTCCAAGCTCCTGGGTGCCTGGTTTCCACGTGAGCAGATCAGTACTGCCCTGGGAATATATTTTACTGCCGCAGGGGTTGGCATGACTGTAGCTTTGGCAACGTCTGCCTTATTCCCCACTGCGAAAAGTGCTTATATTACAGCTGGCATTGCCATGTTTGCCATCTGGATTTTGTGGTTGGTATTTATCAAGGATAAACCTGTAGGAGCGCCTGAGCTCCCACCCTTGCCTGTCTTAAAGTATATTGGTGCAGCTGCCAGCAGCAGAAATATTTGGCTGGCAGGGCTGGCATTGATGTGTTTTATGGGTGCAAATATGGCATTTGTAGGTTTTCTGCCCAATGCCCTAAGTCAGGTTCGTGGTATCAATCCATCCCAGGCTGGTGTCATGACGTCTATAGTTACCCTTGGTGTTATTTTAGGAAATATGATTGGTCCTGTCATGTCTGCACGTGTAGGCAGAATAAAACCTTTCCTTGCACCTGCAGCATTTTTAGGTGCAGCTGTTATGTATATTTCCTGGATTGCCCCGGGAACAAGTGTCTGGTTACTGCTCTTTGCTGCAGGAACTTTAATGGGCATAAGCGTACCATTGCTAATGGCCTTCCCCATGCTGCTTCCAGAGATAGGGCCAGTTTATGCCGGGAGTGCTGGGGGTCTCATGGCTACCCTGCAACTTATTGGTGCTTTTTTCATACCTTCATTTATAATTGCGCCAATAGCCGGAGGCAATTATACATTGTTATTTGCACTGGCTAGCTTATTTCTAGCATTGCTGGGTGTTGTATCATTGTTTCTTCCCGAGCTTGGCACCAGGGCTGCAGGCCGTGGAAAGAATAAAACTTAAAGTCCTGCAATCTATGGGCAAAAGGAGGTTAAAATGGCTAAAAACATCGTTATAGCATGTAATGCATTAAGGGATGAGATTAATCTCGTTGTCAATGAGCTGCAGATCAACTATCCAATAATCTGGGTTGATGCAGGTCTCCACAATCATCCTAGTAAACTAAAGGACGAGCTTCAGAAGCTTATTAATAACATAGACAATGTTGACAATATTTTGCTGCTGTTTGGAAACTGTGGGAACTCTGTCCTTGGATTAAAATCTGAAAAGGCCAGCATAATTTTGCCCAGGGTTGATGACTGTATTTCTCTGCTTTTAGGGGGCAATGAGCATAAAGCAGCTTTAGATCAAAAGGGGACTTCCTATTACTTAACAAAAGGCTATTTACATAGTGGAGCTTCCATGTGGACAGAATATCTAAATTGTATAGACAAGTACGGCTATGAAAAAAGCCTGATGATTTTTAAAACAATGTTGGTTAACTACAAGGGTTTAAGGCTCATAGACACTGGTGCCTATGAGCTTGATGATATAAGGGATACTTTCTTGAAAATGGCCAAAGAGTTTGGCCTGGAGCCAGAAACTGTTCCTGGCACAATAAGGACGGTGTACAAGGCATTTAAGAAAGAATGGGATGAAGAATTTATCGTTGTAAAACCAGGACAGCCAGTCTAGACGTTAGATCATTTGATCCTTTAACCTTTTTTTAGCTTTTATATATTATCAAGAAAAAATTTCATCAATTTCACTTTTTGTTTTATAAATAAGGTCTTTCAGTTTTACATCATTAAAATCTTCCCCGTGTTCTAGTGAAGATAAAACTTTCTCAAATAAACCTACCAGAAGTCTATTGATTTTCTCATATTCTAGGGGAGCAGCTGCCGGCTCAGGAACTTTTTTCCGCCAGATTTCTTCTAAACGATAAAAGATATGATTAGTAATTTCTCTCATAATAGCTGCTAGAGCAGAAACCTGCCGGTTAACATATGAGGTGCTGGCCTCGTATGTTGAATGGGGTGATATGTCCAATCGCCCTTCACTCTTAAGTATTTTATAAGCTTTAGTTCCCTGCAAAATAATCATGTGATGATACAGAACATTGACAGTAACATCAAGATTTTTAAGAAGATCATTTCTTTTAAGAAATTCAAAATTAATCCTGATATCCTCCAACGAAGAATCCGGTTCAAACATAATAAATCCTATACTTGGTTCTATACCATGCTTACGTAGGATTTTGACCGCCCCTTCATTTTGAGCTGTTGTTGTCATTTTATTCAAGCGTTTTAGAGATTCATCCCTGCCGCTTTCAAGGCCAACTAAAATGTGACACAAGCCTGCATCTGCCAGGGCCCCAATTGTTTCATCGTGAATATCATTTACCCTGGCTTCTATTCCAAATTTAATTTTTCTTTGTTTAATTAGAGAAGCTAAATGCAAGGCCCTTTCTTGACCTGCTTTACCGGGGCCAAAAAAGTTTGGATCGGTAAAATAGAAATAATCCATGGTGTGCTTCAATAAAATCTCATCTATTTCAGCTATAATGTTTTCAGGGCTTCGGCCGCGCCATTTGGGTCCCCTGCCATAATATGAATTAATATAGCAGAAGGTACAGGCACCGTAGCATCCACGACTTCCCATAATGTTTACCTCACCAATGTTAAGTGAAGCCCTTGTGCGAACTGGAAAGGGGAGGTCGTCAAGGTTTTCAATGGCTTTTGCCTTTGAGCAGGTGATACTGCCCTGTGATGATAGATAAGCCAATCCCAGGATTTTTTCATGGGATTTTTTGCGAGTAAGGGTAGCTGCCAAGTCAGCAAAGGTTAGCTCCGGTTCTCCCAGGATAATGGAGTCAATTGCCTTACAGCTTTTCAAAATTTCTTCATAGCCGAAGGTTGGGTAAAAGCCATAAGCAGTAACATAGGGAGAAATACCTTGGCGCTTTACAGCCTCAAGAAAATTATAAAGCCTTCTGTCGTTCTTCCAATGGTAAACCATGTGGACACCAAGAATATCAGGTTTATAAGCTTCAATGATTTTCCCTATCTCTTTATAAGAAAGCTTGTCAAGATACCCTTCGACTATTTCCACTTCATGCCCCTGGCTTTTTAAAACCCCTGCAGCATAACCGGTAAGCAGGCATGAGGAAAGGGGAGTATTTGCTATATCATTACATCTTTCAGTACTTATGCTCCTGGGATGTTCCAATAAAAGTATCTTCATTTACCGTACCTCCTGCCACATGAAGATATTTCTGCAAAGATGAAGTGTCTCCAGCTTGTATCTTAATTTATCAAAGGGCTTAGGGTTATAGTAAGTCGGATAAAGCAGGTCCGTATCATTGTCTATAACTCCCTGCTCCAGGGCAATGGTCTCCATGGGGGTACCAGGCAGAATACGAATATTATTCAGAATGATTGTCCCTAAATTCTTCTTTAAAGCATGAATGTCATAGATACGTTCCAAAAGCCTAATGCCTTTTTTAACAGTCCCATCTGTTTCCCCTGGAACATTCACCATGAAATGATAAATACTTACCACATCACTTTTGGAAACATGCTCGGCTGCCTTTAAAATATCTTCCTCAGTAAGATTTTTTCTAAGAGTATCTAATGCTTCCTGACAAAGGCCGTCAGGGGAAAAGGCAAAGCACTCACAGCCTGCCCTTTCAAAAAGGCTAACATTTTCTTTATTTATATTATCTTCTCGGAAGAAGCCTCCCCACTTGATTTGAAGGTTTCTATGCAGCAGCTCTTCACAAATCTGTTCCAAATGTCCAAGGGGAGCATTTACTATAGGGTCGTTAAAGTGGAATCTATGGATAGCAAATTCTTTAGTTAAGAATTCAATTTCATCTACAATACCTTCAGGTGTACGACAGCGCAGCTTTTTCCCCTGGAGATTGGGGTAGACACAATAAGAACAGTTATAGGGGCAGCCCCTTTTTGTCTCAATTCCAATGGCTGGAACATAACTGTTGGCTTTTAAGTAGGGAGCTGGGTCCAACAGCTTTCTGGAGGGGTGCAGATAGTCATTTTTCATGTCAAATTCCATAGATGGAGGTGCAGCAATTACCCTGTTACCCTTGCGTACACATAATCCCTTTATGGATGAGGGCTTTTCCAATGAGGCAAGCAGTGCGGGGAAGGAAATTTCTGCTTCCCCTATAATACCATAGTGGATTTCAGGTATTTCCAGCATCAACCTTTCTGGGAAAAGGGAAAAGCCAGTTCCTCCAGCAATAATCCACGCCTTTGGCAAAAGCCTTGCAGCCATACGAACAGTAACAATAAACCTTGGAATGAGTGAGCTGGTCTTGTTTGCTAGAGGATCAATGTTGCGAAGTGATACTGCCACCACTTCAGGCTTTAAGCTGAGAAGCTTCTCTTTTAATGAGCCAAAGGGGTCCGTCTCAACATTCATATCTAAAAGCTCTACCTGGTAACCTTTGTGTTCTACATGAGCTGCAAGTGATACAATCCCTATGGGGTAAACTCTTTCAGCTGAGGCTTCATCCATTGACAGAGCTTGTATTAACAGTACACGCATAATCAATCACTCCAGTAGCAGCAAGGCAAAATACCTGCAAAAATCATTTTTACTGTCCAGGGTTCGTAATGCTATGCCTGCACCCTTGACTGTTGCAAAGACATCTATACCCGCACCTTCCATAGATGGTCTGCTATCCTTGGGTCTGCGGCATTGCCCATGGGTACTGCATACATCACAAAGGGTGCATGGGCCTGCCCAGTAGGCAAAAGCTTTATAAAACCCTGTCTTGAAAGCTTGCTTTTCAGCTTCTAAAACAAGCCTTTGAAAGGTATTAGTGGGAGGTTCACCCTCTAGAAGCAGTGCCAGGCTATAGTCCTTAAGCACATTTCTAGTTTCTTCAGGAGATGGAGTGTTTGGCGGACAGCTGAGCTTTCCAAAGCTGCTGCATCCAAACCGACATTTTACAGGTGTCCAGTCAGGAACATGGATAGATTTCATGGAAATTGAACAGGCTTCCTTAAATCCCAGATCCTTTATTTCCCTGAGCAAAGCAGCTTTTTTATCTAGAGATAGGCCTTCCAAGCTATCCTTGCTGCCTGATCCAATGATTACAGCAGTATCAGTCTTTAGAGGAATGATATTAGCAGCATAAAGACCATATTCTCTCAGCTGTTGTATAATCCATTTTCCAGCAAAAACCTTACCGTTATATGTATTAATCAACATGTTTATGTCAAAAAGGGCAGCCCTTTCAGAGAAATGCTCCAAAAAGAAATCGTGCACCAACAGAAAGCCGCCTGGCATAAGACATTCTGCAGCAGATTTCAAAATATGTGTTATTTCATTTTCTGAATAAGCATGGACAATGTTTGAGAGGATAACCAGATCATGCTGACCTTTTTTAAAAGGCCACTCTTCTAAAATATTGGTTGCACAATAAGAAATATTTTCATTAAACCCCCGAATTGTCACAAGTTCCCTTGTATAGCTCAAAACCTGGGGGATATCCACAAGGGTAGCTTTCATATCAGGAAATTCTTTTAAAAAGCCTGCAGATATGGCCCCTGAGCCTGTGCCAATATCCAAAATATGACCACTTACAAAAAGACCCTTAAACATGGGTGTAATTTCTTTCACCTTTACCCGGGCAACATTATCCATGGCAGTAATATATTTTCCAATTCTTGATTTCAGGTCTTCAGAATCAGACTGGTCATTTCCGGAGAAATCAATCTTTCCGCCTGTTTCAATACACTTTCTGAGATCCTGCCAGTAAGCTGTTAAATATTTGCGCCAAAGAATAGAATCTCCCTGGTAATATTCCTTGCCCTTGACAAGGTAGTCTGAAGAAATCCTGGTGTTAAAATAGGTATTTTCGTACCTATCTAGGAGCCCTAGAGAGCATAAAGCATACAGGTAGCGTTCCAATGCTTTAGTGTCACTACCTAATCTAACTGCAGCTTCGGCTAGAGTTTTCCCGTTGGGTTCAAGTAGTGAAAAAATATCCAATTCAATGGCTGCAAATAGCACTTCTGAAAACCAGTATCCGGTGGCCAGATTTTCTAAATACTGGGGACCGGAGCCTTGGGGATCATACCTGAACAAATAAACCTGCTCCTTTCATAAAGTGAAACTTCTCGCATTATGTAAATTCCATCATTTCTAGCTTTCCTAAGCTTATGGATTTCTACTACCTTCCATCTCCACGATTGCCTCCCGTCTCCATATCCCTGCCCCTTGGCTCATATGGAGCGTGCCATTTCTGTAGGATAGGTGCCGTTAAAGCAAGCTGAACAGAATTCCTCCCTGGGGGCTTTCAAAGCAGAAAAAAGGCCGTTTAAACTTAGATAGTGGAGACTATCTGCTCCAATAAAACGTCTTATCTCTTCTTGATTGAAACGGGCTGCCACCAACTGATCGGGGGAGGCAATGTCTATGCCGTAATAACATGGACAGAGAATGGGGGGAGAAGCAACCAATAAATGTACTTCCATAACTCCAGCCTGCCGCAGCATTTTGACAATTTGACGGCATGTGGTACCACGTACTAGAGAATCATCCACCATTACTATTCCTTGACCCTTTAAAATATCCTTTATAGGGTTAAATTTAAGCTTTACCCCAAGTTCGCGCAGTTCTTGACCTGGTTGAATGAAGGTGCGTCCGGCATACCTGTTTTTTGTTAAACCTTCCTTGTAGGGAAGGCCTGACTCTTCTGTATATCCCAGGGCTGAAGTAATTCCTGAATCAGGTACAGGTATCACCATATCAGCATGGATAAAATATTCTTGAGCCAGGGCTTTACCCAGATTTCGACGCACCTGGTTTACAGATTCCCCATCTATAACACTGTCCACACGAGCCAGATAGATATACTCAAAAATACACAGGCTCCGTTGACTTGAAAGAGGAAATTGCGTGGACTTTATCCCAGCTTGATCTATGGTAATTATCTCTCCAGGTTTTACATCCCTGCTAAATTGTGCCCCAACAGCGTCTAATGCACAGGATTCAGAAGCCAGTACATAACCTTCTCCCAAGGTCCCAAAACATAAGGGCCGCATACCCTTAGGATCCCTTGCACCAATTAACTGGTTTTCTGTCATAATTACCAGGGAATAAGCACCCTTAATCTGGTGCATTGTCATCTTGACAGCTTCTGTTAGTGAAAGTGTACTGTTTTGGCTAATCAATTGCAGTATAATTTCACTATCACTAGTTGTTTGAAAGAAGACCTTATTCTTAGCCAAATGCTGACGCAGCTCATTAGTATTAGTTAGGTTTCCATTATGTGCAAGGCAAAGGGTTTTATCAGAAAACCTGGAAATAACAGGTTGAGCATTTTCAAGTGAGCTGGCACCGGTAGTCGAGTAACGAACATGACCAACGGCCATGCTTCCCTTTAGCTGCTTTAGATTATTTTCATTAAAAACTTGGGCAACCAGGCCCAGACCTTTATGGACATTAATGCTTTGACTATTGGACACGGCTATTCCGGCACTATCCTGTCCCCGGTGCTGTAGGGCATAGAGGCCATAATATGTTAGCTGAGCGGCATCTACATCTATACCGGGGGCATAGATGCCAAATACACCACATTCTTCTTTAGGCTTATCATGAAGAATTCTACTAAACATACAATCTCCTCCCCATTTGATTTGGCTGGAAAAGGGACAAACCTGCTTATTCCCCTGCTAGGCAATGCCAAAATATCTGGCAGCAGCGGCAGCTGCACAATCAGGACCACATACAGCGCAAACACAGGGAGCATTACCTTTGTTTTTGGCTCTTGCTTCTAGCAGGCTGCTGGAGTTTAGAGCAAGTTCAATTTGTTTATCCATATCAAGGGCAACCCTGGCTTTTGCCATTTGCAGATTTCTATCCCATGCACCTTTTCTTCCCCTTGCAATATCCGCTGCTTGAGCTGCTATCTTGATAGCTTTTACACCTGTTCTAACATCCTCCTCATTTGGCAGACCCAGATGTTCGGCAGGAGTCAAATAACACAAGAAATCAGCACCGCGCATTGCTGCATAAGCTCCTCCAATTGCACCGGTAATATGGTCATAACCAGGTGCTATGTCTGCAGCCAAAAATCCCAGAACATAATAGGGAACATTATAGCAGAGTCTTTTTTGAAGAAGAATGGTGGACTCAATATGGTTTAAGGGAACATGGCCTGGACCTTCCACCATAACTTGTACTCCAGCTTCCAATGCTCTTTTTACTAGATCGCCGGCCAGCATCAATCCCTTAAGCTGCACCTGGTCAAGAGAATCAGCAGTACAACCTGGTCGAACTGCGTCTCCAACACTAAAAACTACATCATACTCCTTCATAATTGCCAGCAGGCGGTCAAAATGTTCTAGTAGCGGATTTTCCTTTTGGTTGTGAAACATCCAACCTGTTAGGAAGGAACCTCCACGGCTGACCACTTCAGTAACCCTGCCGGTTTTTTGAAGGGTTTTCAGCACATCTAAGCTCAAGGCACTGTGAATAGCCATAAAATCAAGGCCGTCAGCTGCTTGTTTTTCAATTGTGTCAAGTATGTCATCAGGTCTCATTTCCACCACGCTTCCATATTTATGAATGGCTTCAACTCCAGCCTGATAGAGAGGTACACTTCCTACAGCCACCCTTGCCAGGGACAGGGTCTGTCTTCTCATGGCATCAATATCTCCGCCTGTACTCAAATCCATGAAGGAGTTGCATCCTGCTTCCTCGGCGGCTTTTAGCTTTCTAGCTTCCATTTCAACCTGAGACCTATCACTTGAAGTGCCTATAAGAGCATTTACTTTAATATCTAATCCCTTGCCAATTCCACAAATCCTGGAACGGCTGCGGTTCTTGTTTTTAGGGATAACAATTGTTCCCTCGGCAACACCTTGACGAATGAATTTAACATCTACATTTTCCTGAATAGCTACTTTTTCCATTTCTTCAGTGATTTTTCCAGCTCGTGCTTTTAACATTTGAGTCATTATTAATCACCCCTTCTTTTAACTAACTATTTAAACATGCATTTCATATCTGAGAGTACAACGACCTCTTAGCCATTTATTTAAACCGTGGAATTTATCATAAATAATAATTTCTTCTAATATTAAGAGCTACATTTAGCATGCATGTTTAGTATCAGTATTTAAATACTTGGAGATTATCTCCATGGCACAGTATTGTCCGCACATGCTGCATTTGGAGGAGAAATCATCACTTCTTTCTTTCCAGATTAGTTTTGCGGTAGTAGGATCAATGGCCAGGGAAATCTGTTTATCCCAGTCAAGGGCTTTTCTGGCAATGGACATCTCAAGATCCCAGTTTACAGCAGCAGGCATTCCCTTGGCCAGGTCCCCACAGTGGGCAGCAATACGGGCAGCTACTACTCCTTCTCGAACCTGATTAGCATTGGGAATACCAAGATGCTCGGCAGGTGTTACATAACAGATGAAGTCTGCACCGGCCCATGAGCTTACTGCACCGCCAATGGCTGCACTTATGTGATCATGACCCACACCTGTATCCGTTACAAGGGGACCAAATACAAAATATGGAGCATTTTTGCAGAGGCTCTTTTGAAGTTCAATGGTCGTTTTTATCTGGTTAAGTGGTACATGTCCTGGACCCTTAACCATAACTTGAACACCAGCATCTCTTGTTCTTTGTACCAGTTCCCCCAGTACTACCAATTCTTGAACCTGTGCACCGTCTAAGGAATCAGCCAGGCAGCCAGGTCTCATGCTGTCAGCAAAGCTTAGAGCTACATCGTAGTTCTTGGCAATTTCCAGAACCCTGTCAAAGTATTCATATAAGGGATTTTCCCTCTGGTTATGTACCATCCACCCTATGAGATGAGATCCTCCGTAGCTTACAAGGGGATCAATTCTACCCTCTCTTTTTGCACGCTCTATAATATCCATGGTGGTGCCACAATGAAGTGCTAAAAAGGCCACTCCTTCAGCCGCTTGAGCTTCAATTACTTCAAAAAGATCATCTGCTGTCATTTTAAGAGATGATCCATATTTAATACCAGCATTAGCAAGGGCCTGATATAAGGGAAGTGTACCTGCCGGTTTAGAAACTGCAGATAAAACTTCTTTACGCATTGCATCAATCTCACCTGTTACACTCAAGTCCATTATGGCATCTGTGCCGGCATCAACAGCTGCCCTGATTTTTTCCAATTCATTTTCAATACTTGCATCTTTCCCATATAGACCTACACTTGCACTAACCTTGGTTTTAAGTCCGGTGCCTACTGCCAGGGGTACTGCATTAGTGTGATTAGCATTTTTAAGTATGACAATTTTACCTTCAGCTACTCCCTGTCTGATAAATTCAGGACTGACTTTTTCTTGTGCTGCCACCTGCTCCATTTCTCTGGTGACAATACCATTTTGAGCATTTCTCAGTAAAGACATTGCTTTTACCTCCTTGGTTTTTAATATTAAAAAGTCCCCAACCTTAGATAGAAAAAATAAAAGCCCCCAGCCAAAATAAAAATCTGGCTGAAGACTTTACCATCATCCTCAATGCTGCAGTTGTCTGTCTCTATTCCCGAGAGACTTTCCTCTTGCAAACAGGCAGGTTTCCTGACTTCCGTATCATTGCGGCTTTACTCCTTCCCAT
>JAGXSK010000211.1 GCA_018333845.1 Clostridia bacterium
AGTGCATTCTCCTGACGAATTTCCGATATTGTTTCTAAAAGTTTTTTTACTGGAACAACTCCCTTAAACTTACCATCCTTGGTTATGATAATATCCTGATTAAGTCTATTGGTTGTCCTACCTGCTACAAGCTTTAAACAATTCTCTATGGTTATATTTTCTTCAATGACAAGGGGATGTTTGCACATTATCATGGAAACTTTTCTTTTGGGGTAAAGGGAATTACCATATTGTTGGCTTAATTTATGATAAAGGTTATCCTTGGTAATAATGCCTATGGGCTGGGAATTGTCAAGGACAACTATCGTATCAATGTTTTCCAGGGTCTCAAAATATTCAATGACTACCTGGGTCAAGCAATCTGGGTCAATTGTTATTGCATTTCCAGCGATTGAGCCAATTTTAAGGTCATGGTTGCTAAAATCAAAATATTTTCGATGGCTATTTCTTATTATTTCACAGACTGTTTCCATGGGGTTTTTAGGGGGAAATTCCGGCCTCACTAAATAGTATCCTTGCCCATAGGGAACACCTATTTTGATAAGCTCATTTAACTCTTCTTCATTTTCTATTCCTTCAGCTATTATGGTTGAATTTATCTTTTGTGAAAGGGTCATGAAGGTTTCTAATATGGACTGCTTGATAGAGTTTTTGTGGATGTCTCTTGTTAGAGACATGTCAATCTTTATAAAGTCAGGCTTCAATTCGGCAATGGATTGCAAGCTGGAGTAGCCTGCTCCCGCATCATCTATGGCTATTAAATAACCTTGATTTCTGTAGTGCTCTAATGCCTTTGTGAAAACAGAGTAGTCCTTAATGTGCTCTCTTTCAGTAAGTTCAAATACTACATTATGAGGTTTAATGTTGTAATCTAAGGCCAGCTTCTTGGTAAAGCCAGCTGAAAATGAACCTGAATTTACTATTTGCGGGTCAATGTTCAAAAATAGCTTTTTATCACCATCATATGTTCTTGGAAAGTTTTTTATAGCACTTTCCCTGGAAACCCTGTCTAGCTGATAGACCATTTTTTCTTTCGTTGCAAATGCAAACATATTAAGTGGATTGTAAAAAAAGGAATCTTCAGGGCCTCTAGTCAGGGCTTCTAATCCATATACCTGCCCACTAGATAAGGACACTATGGGTTGGTATACAGTTTTTATCTTTTTTTGAAATATAATGTTTTGCAGTTCTATTTTTAACTTGGCCATCTGAGGCTCTAAATCTCTTTTTGCCATGGACAAGGCTTCCTTGGCACTATGATAAATCTGGGTTTCAAGGCTAAAAGGGGAACTGGGAGATATCATGGAAAAGCCTACATGGGTTTTAATTTTTTTATTAATAATTGAACTAAAGGTATTATTTAATTTTATATCCACAGCAGTTTTAATAGAAAGGCTGATTTCATAAATTTTTTCTGCATCATGTTCATTTGCTATTGAACTCATGTATACTGCAAAGTCATCGCCTCCAAAACTAATAGAACCTAAAAAATTTTTAGAAGGTAACTGCTGAACTGAAATTTCAGTAATTATACTTTTAAATGATTTAAGTATATTTTTACACATATGAGACCCATATTCTTCCTCAAAGCTGCTAAAACCAATAATATCAAAGAAGAATACATATATAGTGTTTCCAGCATCTATGTTATCCTTGATCACATTATACAAAAAAGTGTTTTTTGATTTCTTTAATATACTAAGTGAGTAAAGACCTTCCATTGGATTATTAGTCCTATTGCTTCTTTGAAGCAAATTGCTTAAAAATCTAGGCATGCTAAATTTCGACATAAGCATCTCCAAATCGACAGATAGTGTGTTTTTATATTATAATATTTAGGTAAAACCCAGATTAAAATTTATTTAAAAGTATGTAAATGTAAAACCCTTTATCTTTCCAGTGTATAAAGGGTTTTAGTATTATTTTGGACATGTCTATTATTGTTCAACTCTGAGATCAGGATCACTTTGTCCAGGCTCACCTAAAATTCTAATGTTGAGTGTTTTATAAGCTGCTTTTTAATGATGCTTGATTTTGCCTAGTATTGACCTATGCCTGTAATAAGCAAAGAGATAGCCAATGACTAGACCTGAAAAATGTCCTACAAAGCTAACTCTAGGAATTATTATGGTAATAATCATGTTAATCACTACTAAAGGCAGAATGAGGCTGCTTGTTTTATGACCCGATTTTCTGGCCTGCAAGTCAAAATACAGGATGAATCCCAATAGGGCAAATATTGCTCCCGAGGCTCCCACTGAAAGAGAATTAGTGAAAATACCAGAAAAGAATGAAACCAATAAACCTGAAAGCAAGTAAAATACAGCAAAGTTCTTTTGCCCCATGTATGGTTCCAGGTATCCGCCTGCATGGAGCAGGATAATCATGTTGAATATTACATGCATTGCTCCGCTATGAATAAACATGGATGTGAAAAATCTCCAATACTCACCTGAAGCCAAAACAAGTTCAATGGGAGCCATTCCTCCCAAGATTATCAATTGTCTTTCATAGCCAAAAAGAAAGCTTACAATAAAAATTGTCAGGTTAACTGCAATGATGGCTAAAGTTACAGGTGCTTTCTTTTTCAAATAATCTATGGAAATGTTTCCGCCAAAAACTCCTGGATAATATCCCATATTAAAAACCCCTTTCATTGGAAAATACCAATTTGTGATATAGTTAAAACTATTAAATATAATTTTATCAAACAACTTCTTAATTAGATACCTCAAATCATTTTAAATAGGAATTTTGTTAGCTGCTTTACAATTTAACATTGGCGGTGTAACAGTAAGTGCTTTAATAGGTTTATTGAACATTAATTAATTTAGTAATTTTTTTGTCCGCAAGGGTTTTTAATGAATAATTGCCATGTTTTTGCTATAATTTAACGTGGTACCCTTAATGTTGGGTATATTATATAAAAAAGAAAGATATAAGAGAATTATGGTAAGATATGTGGATATAATGATTTCCACAAGGAGTTTCGTACCTTTTGTAAAAATATAAATATGACTTGTCTAATAGGGGCTCGTAACCAGAGGGGTTCGTAACCAATTTTAAACCTTGAATTAAACAATAACAAAATAAACCAAGGAAATTAAAGGAGGATGTTTTTATGTCAATGTTAGAAAAAAGCTGCAATCAATTTTTAGAAGAATTAGCCTCAAAAGCACCTGTGCCTGGTGGTGGAGGGGCAGCTGCATACGGTGGGGCAATTGGTATGGCATTATCCAACATGGTTGGGAATCTGACTGTAGGCAAAAAGAAATATGCCGATGTGGAAGATGAAGTAAAAGATTTAATAGAAAAGGGAAGTAAAGTAATTGAAGAACTAAAGGTTTTAGTTGACAAGGACGCAGAGGTATTTGAACCCTTGTCAAAGGCATATGGCTTACCCAAGGACACTCCTGAGCAAGCTAAAATCAAGGAGGAAACCTTAGAGAACTGCTCCAAGGAAGCCTGCTCAGTTCCCATGGAAATAATGCGTAAGGCGTATGAGGGGATTAAAATTCATGAAAGAATGGGTCAGATTGGCACCATGATTGCAATCTCAGATGTAGGATGTGGGGTTGTATTTCTTAAAGCAGCCTTAATTAGCGGCTCATTAAATGTAATTATTAACCTTAACTCCATTAAGGATCAAGAATATGTACAGGCTACAACTGAGGAAATGAATCAACTGCTAACCGGCGGCAGTGGAATAGCAGATGAAACACTAGAATTAGTAATTAATAAAATTAAGAAGTAGGAGGTAAGTTTAATGGCAGAATTGTTAAAGGGAAAACCAGTTGCAGATGCAATGAAGGAAGAATTAAGCAAAAAGGTGGAGGAGCTAAAAGCCAGGGGTATAACACCTAAACTAGGCATAATTAGAGTAGGGGCCCGCCCAGACGACCTTTTCTATGAAGGTGGAGCAAAGAAGACGTGTGAATCAATAGGAATGGCATATGAGGTATTTGAGTATCCACAGGACATAGAGCAGGAAGCCTTTGAGAAGGCTGTTATAGAGGTAGGAGCTAATAAGGAAATCAATGGCATTCTAATGTTTGCTCCTTTGCCAAAGCACTTGAATGAAAAGAAAATCAGGGACTTAATCCCTGTGGAAAAAGACGTGGATTGTATGACTCTGGGAAGTGCGGCAAAGGTTTTTGCTGATGATCTTACAGGCTTTCCACCATGTACTCCTACAGCATGTATGGACATGCTCAAGTTCTTTGACATTCCACTTAAGGGAAAGAAAGCAGTTGTCCTTGGTCGTTCCCTGGTTGTAGGCAAGCCAGTGGCAATGCTTCTTCTTCGTGAAAATGCTACAGTAACCATATGTCATTCAAAAACAGAAAACCTGCCTGCAGTATGTGCTGATGCAGATATATTAATTGCTGCTGTGGGTCGTGCCAAAATGGTCAAGGCAG
>JAGXSK010000212.1 GCA_018333845.1 Clostridia bacterium
CTGACTATAAGCTTACCCTGGTGGATTCTACTAAAAAAAAGGTTAACTTCTTGAAAATGATTTGCAATGAACTTAGGTTAAAGGATGTAGAATGTCTTCATGCAAGGGCTGAAGAATTAGCCAGAAATACTAACCATAGAGAAAAATATGATATGGTTTTGTCCAGGGCGTTAGCTCCATTAAATCTACTATTAGAGCTGTGTCTTCCTTTTGTAAAGGTTGGAGGAACTTTTATAGCCTACAAAAGCAAAGAGGCATATAATGAAATTGAAATGGCCAGAAGAGCCTTAGAATTACTTGGTGGTCAGATAATTGATGTGAAAAAATTAGACATTCCTGGCCTTGAAGGTGAGAGAAATCTCATATTCATTAAAAAAATAGCTCCTATTACTTTAACCTATCCCAGGCGACCAGGAATTCCTCAAAAAAGGCCTATTGAATAAGAATTGAAGTGTTATTAAAATATTTGATAACACCTTTTTTATTTTTTAGGTGCAGGACTATGTTATTTAATGTTGAATATCCTTTATAGTAGCTAACTAGACTATTCTGCCAAGAGTGAGGTGAATTTAATTGGGGTAATATATGCATTAGCAAATCAAAAGGGCGGCGTTGCTAAAACCACTACGGCCGTTAATTTAAGTGCATGTTTGGCAGAGGCGGGCAAAAAAGTACTATTGATTGACATTGATCCACAGGGAAATGCAAGCAGCGGCCTTGGCATTGACAGATACGCCATTAGGCAATGTATATATGATGTACTGGTTAATGAGGTTCCAATCAATGAGGTGATTTTGAAAACAGATATTCCGGGACTAGAAATATTACCAGCTACCATACAGCTAGCAGGTGCAGAGATTGAACTTGCAAATTCCGTATCTAGAGAAATTAGGCTTAAAAGCTCTTTAAAGAATATTAAAGAACAGTATGATTATATCTTTATTGATTGTCCTCCTAGCTTAGGATTACTCACCCTTAATGCACTTACAGCAGCAGATGGAGTTATAATCCCTATTCAATGCGAGTACTATGCCCTTGAAGGATTAGGTCAATTAATGAATACAATAAATTTAATTCAAAAGCATTTAAATACCCAACTGGAAATTTCCGGAATTGTACTGACCATGTTTGACGCTCGCACAAACCTGTCAATTCAGGTTGTGGACGAAGTTAAGGAACATTTTAAAGGCAAGGTTTTCCGTACAATTATTCCAAGGAATGTTAGGCTAAGCGAGGCCCCAAGCCATGGTCAGCCAATTACCAGATATGACATAAAATCCAAGGGTGCACAGGTATATATTGATCTAGCAAGGGAAGTGATGGAAATTGACTAAAAAAGGACTAGGAAGGGGACTAAAAGCTTTAATTCCTCCTGTTCCACTTGCTGAGGATGAAAATAAGGACATACAATGGATTGATGTAACATATATTCAACCCAATGAAAACCAGCCTCGAAGAAATATTGATAAAGATAAATTAGCAGAGTTAGCTGAATCAATAAAAGAGCATGGAGTTGTCCAACCCATTATAGTTAGAAGGCTAGCCGAAAATCGATATGAAATTGTTGCCGGTGAGAGAAGATGGCGAGCTTGTCAGTTGACAGAAATAAGTAAAATTCCTGCAATTATCAAGGATTATAGTCCCCAGCAGGTTTCAGAAATAGCCCTTATTGAAAACATTCAAAGGGAAGATCTCAATCCTATTGAAGAAGCATGGGCATTTAAGACTTTAATTGAAGAGCACAACTTAACCCAAGAAGAACTGTCAAAAAAAATTGGAAAAAGCAGGCCATACATTGCCAATTGTTTAAGATTGCTTAACCTTCCTTCTGATTTAAAGAGTTTATTATCAGAAGGCAGGATTTCTACTGGACATGCCAGGGCCTTACTAGCCATTGAAAAAGAGGAACTTCAGAAGGACATGGCCTATAGGATCATTGATGAAAAACTATCAGTAAGACAAGTTGAGGAAATTGTTGGCCAAGTTCAACAAGGGTCACCGGCGGTTAACGAGAACATTTCACATGCTTCTAAAAGTCATAAAGGAAAGGACGCAAGAATTGATCCGCTGATAAATGAAATTGAGGATAGATTGCAAACCCACTTTGGAACAAAAGTACATTTAAAGTACCACAAGGGAAAGGGCAGAATTGAGATCAATTATTATTCAGATGAAGAATTAGATAGATTAGTAGAAATTATTTTAGATAAGCATTTAGCTTAAAGACAATAACCTTTAACATAAGGAAAAGAGCTGCACAGGCAGCTCTTTTCCTGTAAATTTAAGTAAAAATTTTAATTAAAATTTTTACTTAAATGTTTCACGTGAAACATTTAATTCTAAAGCATAGAGTTGATAAGGCAGAGGCTGGTTGTATAAGATTTAAACATGGATTACTGGTCAGCTCGCGGAAAGATTATATGTTTGTGTGGTTTCTATTAATTTAATGATGCTGAAAACTTCTAAATTCTACAAGGAAATGTTTCACGTGAAACATAAAATCTAATAGAGAAAAAGCAGATTTTATGGTAAACTACATAAGTGCTGCTTTTTATTTTGGGGGGATGCTGTAATGTTGGGTACAGTAGTTAATGCGTTGGCCATTATCTTTGGCACAGTAATTGGAATATGGTTTGGGAAAAGGTTTTCTGAAAATATTAGAAAAATGATTATGCAGGCCATTGGCCTTTGTATAGTTTTAATTGGTTTAAAAATGGCAATTACTAGTGAACAGCTGGTATTTGTGTTGATCAGCATGGTATTAGGTGCCTGGCTAGGAGAACTCTTGGATATTGAAGGGGCGCTGCATAAAATAGGCCTAAAAATACAACAAAAGGCTGGAAATCTTAATGGCGGGAGCAATATTGCCCAGGCTTTTGTTACCTCCACCTTGTTATACTGTGTAGGCGCCATGGCTATAATGGGAGCTATTGAAAGTGGGCTTACTGGAAACCATGATACCCTTTATGCAAAATCTTTAATAGATGGCATAACTTCAATAATGCTAACCACCACCATGGGCATAGGGGTAATTTTTTCGGCTGCTTCAGTGTTTATTTATCAGGGAACAATAACCTTGGCAGCATCCTATTTGGAAAATCTATTGACCATCCCTGTTATAAATGAATTAAAGGCTACAGGTGGACTAATCATCTTGGGCATTGGTCTTAATATCTTAGAAATAACTAGAATTAAAGCAGGAAATCTTTTGCCCGCAATATTTTTCATCGTAGTGATTATGATTTTTGCTGGAATGCTATAGCATTTTTATTAATATTACAGCGAAAGGTTACTCGTTTCGTTACATTCCCAGGGACTACGACATGGGGACGGTTCCATCGTCTTCCCTTCGGACCTTCGTTGCACTACGGTGACCCTCGAACCGTCCCCATGGCTCCGTTAAGTGCTAAATTTCGCTGTAGTATTAATTATTTTTTGCTATATTAAAGAGGAGAATTATAATTAACGTTGAATAGTATTAACTGGCACTTTTTTAAGGGGGGCTACTATGGAACTTAACTGGTATGGCATAATCCTGGATCCAGAGACACATTTTTACATAACTCTGGCATTAATAGCTGCTATAATTTTATTATTCGTATGGCAATTAATCATGACATTTAAGTACGTAAAGTTACGCAAAAAATATAATACTTACATGCAGTCCTCTAATGGCAGGAGTATGGAACAAAAAATTGATGCGTACTATAATGAGTTTAACATGCTTAATAGTGCTATCAAAGATTTGGACAGGCAGCTAGGTGAACTAGCTCTTAAAAACATGCGTAATTTTAATAAGGTTGGCTTTGTAAGGTTTAGTGCATTTTCAGAAGTTGGCAGTGATCTAAGCTTTGCAATAGCTCTAATGGATAGCAACAATAATGGCTTTGTGCTAAATTCTATTTATGGAAGGGATGACAACAGATTTTATGCCAAGCCTCTAGAAAATGGAAAGTCAAAATATAGGCTTAGTGAGGAGGAAGAGTTGGCAATAAGGAGAGCCTTGGAAAGTTAAAGGGGGGTGAAACGAAATGGTTAAGACTAAAAGTAAGCTTAAGAAAAGAAGATACTTTACCATAATGCTTATACCCCATAGCCAGAAAAAAGTTAACCAGTTTAAAATCCCAGTATGGGCATTGGCTTGTATTATGGTGCTCTTTACTGTACTTACCTGTTCTCTTGTATACTTGGCTATAGACTTTAAAGCAACTAAAGAGGATCTGGACAGATTAAAGCATGTTGAAACAGTAAACCAGGTTCAAGCAAAAAAGATTGCTGACCTAATTGAGAAAACAAAAAACATGGAAAACAAAATTGCAGATATTGAGCAGCTAGACAGGAAGGTTAGAGAATTGGTAGGACTGGAAAGTGATGAGGGCAAGGAAGTACATTTACAAGATTATAATTCACCCATTTCC
>JAGXSK010000213.1 GCA_018333845.1 Clostridia bacterium
GGTAGGCGGAGTTCCAGTTACAGAGAGGTTTGCCATGAGGGTTGGAGCAGACATTTTTGCCCATGATGCTGGCGATGCTGTATCACTATTGAAGAATAAGCTTAACATGGTTAATTAAGTAAAAGATAATAAAGATAATAAAGTTGAATAAATAGGCTGATTTTGACAGTAATTATGGTTAACTTATAGTATAATATGGGAGATGATTATGTGACAATTAGAAGTAATCAGGCTACTTACGTGTCAAAAAAAGGATTTAGTGTAAGTATGTATTCACAGGATGAATTGCAGGCAATCCATATGGCCACATTGGAGGTTTTAGAAAAGTGTGGGGTCAAGGTTTTCCTAAAAGAAGCATTGGATATTTTTGAAAATGCAGGCGCTAAAGTCAACAGATCTGATAAAATTGTGAAAATTCCAGGATGGATGGTGGAGGATGCAATTAGAAGTGCTCCAAGTACAGTAATCCTTTATGGTCGTAATCCTAAATGGGATACGGTTTTAGGTGGCAGCAGGGTTAATTTTACAAACTTTGGTGCGGGTGTTAAAATTGTAGATCTTGATACAGGAAAGTTAAGAGAAACAACCAAACAGGATCTTGCAAACTCAGCTTTATTTGTTGATGGATTACCTGAGGTTGAGGTCTATTCCCAGGCTATAGTGCCAAGGGATGTCCCAGCTAAGTCATCAGACCTTCATGCCGCAGAAGCCTTCCTTAGCAATACAACTAAACACTGCCATCATATAGATCTAACCTGTGGTGAGCATGCAAAAAAATTCTTTGAAATGGGAGCCGCCATAGTAGGTGGAATGGATAAATTACGTGAAAGACCAATTCTTTCAGTTCTTACATGTCCAACAAGTCCATTACAGCTTGGAGATGAGAACTGTGAAATTATCATGGAGTGTGCTAAAGCAGAGGTTCCAGTAAATGTTCTGTCTATGGCTTTGGCAGGAGCATCCTCACCAATAACAATTGCTGGTACACTAGTAAGTCATAACGCAGAAGTATTAAGTGGTATTGTACTAGCTCAGTTAGTAAACAAAGGTGCACCATGTATTTATGGTAGTTCGACAACAACCTTTGACATGCAGTTTGCAACTGCACCAGTTGGCTCACCAGAACTTGGAATGATTAATGCAGGTGTTGGTAATTTAGCACAGTTCTATAATCTGCCAAGCTATACAGCAGGTGGATAGGCTGACAGCAAACTACCTGATGCTCAGGCAGCATATGAAAAAACTATAACCGCCTTATTACCAGCAATGGGCGGAGTTAACTTGATTTATGGTCTGGGAATGTTGGATCTAGGGGTTACATTTAGCTATACCCAGCTAATGATAGACGCTGAAATAGCTAGAATGGTTAAGAGGGTTATTCAGGGCGTAGACGTTAATGATGCTACTCTAGCTGTAGATGTAATAAAGGCAGTAGGCCCAGGTAATGACTTCTTAATACAAAAGCATACCATGGACTTTATGAAAATAGAGCAGTCAAGGGCTAGGGTATTTGATAGAAGAATGAGAAACAACTGGGAGCTTGAAGGCAGTAAGGATACAGCTACAAAGGCTTCAGAAATGGCCAAAGAACTGCTTAACACCCACAAACCAGAACCACTAGAAGCTAGCGTTAAAAATGAACTTAGAAGAATCGTGGAAAGTGTTGAGTAATCCTAATCCCAAGCAAAATTAATTAAGTAATACCCTAATATATCGAAGGTGTATGCTGGTAACATCTCTTTTGATAAAAATAATAAAGCCCAGGACTTAAAACTTAGGTGCAGGTGCATCTAGTGGACGGTATCAGGGGGATTTTATAAACAAAAAGAAAGATAGGAGGATACCCAAGGAGGGTAATTCCTCCTGTTTCTTCTTCAAATTCTAGTGCAAAACCCCAAATTTTCATAGAAATGAGGTGTAAATATACCATATAAAGCGACTTATATATTATAAAAATTCATGTATACATAAATATTAACTAAATATTATTTTTGCAGTGAAATCAAATATGAATATGCCTTTAATTTATGAAAAACAAAATAAACAAAGAAAATACAAAAGACCAAAAAAAAGTACAAGATTAATTTTCATATTTTTCATACAATTTAAAATAAAGAAAATAAATAAAAATATTATCTAAGCCCAGGGGCTGGGGGTGAACTTTAGATGGAAATAATAAATGATATAATACTTAGTTTAAAAAAAGGTGATGCAGGTAGAATTATGAAGGACATTGAAACAGCGCTAGAGCTTGGTATTGAGCCAGAGAAGATATTAAAATATGGTCTGCTTACCGCCATAAACATTGTTGGAGATAAATACAAAAAAAATGAAATATTTGTCCCTGAAGTCCTCCTTGCAACTAGAGCCATGAATGCAGGAATGAAGGTTCTAGAGCCCTATCTCCTGGCCGATAAATCTAAACATACTGGTAGGGTTTTAATTGGAACTATTAAGGGAGATCTGCATGACATTGGGAAAAACCTTGTAAAAGTTACTCTAGAAAGAGAAGGCTTTGAAGTAAAAGACCTTGGCAAAGACGTTTCTGTAGAAGAATTTATTAGAGCCAGCATGGACTTCAAACCCCATGTAATTGGCATATCAACCCTGCTAACGTCTACCATGGTGGGACTCAAGGACGTCATAGTTGCTTTGGATAGAGCTGGCATTAGAAGAAAAGTCCTGGTAATGGTAGGAGGTGTCCCTATAACAGAAAGATTTGCCATGGGCATTGGAGCAGATATTTATGCCTATGATGCAGGTGAAGCAGCTTCAGTTTTAAAAAAAAAGTTAGATAGAGCAGGTTAATCTAATACAATTTTGGAGGTGGTAAAACCATCAAACCTAGAAAGTAGTTAAATCTGAACAGCAGTTTGACCTTAACTGCTGTTGTAAAAAACAAATTATTTTAGAAGGGAGAGGTCCATATGACAATAAGAAGTATGCAATCTAGTTATACCACCAAGCAGGGTTTTAGCTTGGACATGTACACTGAAGATGAATTAAGGGCAATACACCTGGCTACCCTGGAAGTATTGGAAAAAACAGGAATAAAGGTTTATCTGGGGGAAGCTCTGAATATATTTGAGGATGCAGGTGCAAAGGTAATTAGATCCGAAAAGCTAGTAAAAATTCCAGGATGGATGGTGGAGGATGCCATTAGAAGTGCCCCAAGGACAGTTCTTCTTGCCGGTCGTAATCCCAAATACGATGTACTGTTAGGTGGCAGCAGAGTTAACTTTACTTGTTTTGGTGCAGGAGTAAAAGTAGTAGATCCAGATACAGGTGCCTTAAGAGAAACTACCAAGGCTGATTTGGGGAATACGGCTTTGTTTGTTGACTATCTAAATGAGGTTGAGGTCTATTCCCAGGCAGTTGTTCCTAGAGATGTTAATCCTATTTCCTCAGACCTGCATGCTGCAGAAGCCTTCCTAAGTAATACATCAAAGCACTGTCACCATATTGACTTGACCTGTGGTGCCCATGCCAAGAAATATTTTCAAATGGGAGCAGCCATTGCAGGAGGAATGGAAGAACTCAGAGAAAGGCCCGTGTTATCAGTGCTTATATGTCCAACAAGTCCTCTGCAGCTAGCAGTTGAGTGCTGTGAAATAATTATTGAATGTGCTAGAGCGGGAGTTCCAGTTAACGTTCTTTCAATGACCCTTGCGGGGGCATCTTCACCAATAACGATTGCCGGTACCCTGGTAGGTCATAATGCTGAAGTATTAAGTGGAATTGTATTAGCCCAATTAGCAAATAAAGGAGCTCCATGTATTTATGGAAGTTCAACCACTACCTTTGATATGCAGTTTGCAACGGCACCAGTTGGTTCTCCAGAACTGGGAATGATCAATGCTGGAGTTGCCAGGTTGGCACAGTTCTACTTATTACCCAGCTATACAGCTGGTGGATAGGCTGACAGCAAGCTTTCTGATGCACAAGCAGGATATGAAAAAACAATGACCGCCTTGTTGCCAGCCCTGGCGGGAGCTAACCTGATTTACGGTTTGGGTATGTTGGAGTTAGGAGTAACCTTCAGCTTCAGTCAATTAATGATTGATGCTGAAATAGCTAGAATGGTCAAGAGAGTAGTTCAGGGTGTAGAAGTAAGTGATGCCACCTTAGGTGTGGATGTTATCAAAGCAGTTGGCCCTGGAAATGATTTCTTAATTCAGAAGCATACAATGGACTTTATGAAATCCGAACAGTCAAGGGCGAAGGTCTTTGACAGAAGAATGAGAAACAACTGGGAGCTAAGAGGCAGCAAGGATGCTTCAGAAACCGCTGCTGAGATGGCAAGAGAAATTCTTGCTACCCATAAGCCTGAACCTTTAGAAACCAGTGTGAAAAATGAAATTAGAAGGATAGTAGAAAGCGCTGAATAAACCCCAAACCATATCACTACACAAATGATGCTTTTAAAAACTGGCATTTTTAAAAGCAGGTAAATAATAAACCCCACTCATGATGGTTAATCATGGTGCAGGTGCACCTGATTAACCATCATGTTCTTTCCAAAATAAGAGAAGATAAGACATGGGAATTCCCCTGTCTTATTTTTAATATTTCATATAATGCTTGTGGAAATTTGCATAATAAGGTTAAAATATAAAAGGTTAAAATGTTAGAATATATTAAAAAAGGCGTTATCCTTGGAATTGGACAAGAATAGGAAAGGGGTTTTATTATGCTGTTTGTAATAGACATTGGAAATACCAATATTGTCATGGGTGTTTATCAAGGCAATAATCTAGAGTACCATTGGAGAATATCTACAGATACAAACAAAACTTCTGATGAGTTAGGGGTTTTATTATATCAGCTGTTTGAATATAAGGGAGCTTCCTTTAAGGATATTAATGCTGTTGTCATATCATCTGTGGTTCCTACCATCATGTCAGCCATGGAAATAATGTGTGAGGAGTATATTAAAGTAAAGCCCCTGATTATTGGGCCTGGCATAAAGACAGGTCTTGTAATAAAATTTGATAATCCCAAAGAGGTTGGAGCAGATAGAATTGTAAATGCAGTAGCAGCAATTGAAAAATATGGCGCACCGGCAATTGTTGTTGATTTCGGTACTGCAACAACCTTTGATGCAATTTCTCCCGAAAAATATTACCTGGGTGGGGCCATTACACCAGGTATTGGAATCTCCATGGATGCCCTTTTTAGCAGGGCAGCTAAACTGCCAAGGGTTGAGCTGCAAAAACCTGATAGTGTAATAGGAAAAAGTACTGTTAAATGCATGCAGTCAGGTATCCTTTATGGATATGTAGGTCAAGTAGATGGTATAGTAAGCAGGATGAAAAGGGAATTAGGAGGTTCTCCTGCAGCCATTGCCACTGGCGGCCTGGCTGGGTTTATTGCTCCTTATTGTGACACTATTGATTATATTGATCCATACCTGACATTAGAAGGATTAAAGATAATATATAAAAGAAATCTATAACCTGCAATGGAGAAATAATATGTACATAGGATCAATCAAATTAAGAAATTGTGTTGTGTTAGCACCCATGGCAGGTGTAAGTGATAAGGTTTTTCGTATTTTAGCTAAAGAAAACGGCTGTGCACTTGCTTATACTGAAATGGTAAGTGCAAATGCTTTGATACACAATAGCTGCAAGACCCTGGAGCTTTTTAACATAGATGGAG
>JAGXSK010000214.1 GCA_018333845.1 Clostridia bacterium
AACATGCGGTGCAATACCTGTCAAACTTTCCCCAAAGCTAGACCCCTTGACAGGTATTGTGCCTGCATTGTTATGCTCTTTGATGAGGTTGACTAGGTGTTTTTTAGCTATAGTTGTTGGGTTTTTGTTTTTTAAAGGCAGTTAAAGTAGATTTTTTGTCTTGTTCTCTTGCTTTTTTAAAAAACTCTACTTTTTCATACTTTAGTTAACACTACCCAAAGTTTGTTTGTATATTTTCTTGATTCTATGTTGTATAAATTAATCCTTCAATAATTCCAAAGAAACTTTCATTTAGTACTACTAGCGCTACCCATGGTAAGCAGCTCTAATTTAAGCTGAAAATAGTAAAAAACCTCAAGTCCTATGATTTAGACCTAAGGCCTTTTACTTTGGATATTGATTTGGTGCATTTCACTCTATATGCTTCTAGTTCCTTCTTCTGTCTCCACAATCAAGAGAACTTTTTCTTCCTTACCTGTTTGTGCATTTACATAAACATAATAGGTATCTTCATTCATGGTGCCTTTTATTTCATAGCACAGCTTTTCATCCAGATTGGCCAGGGGTATAAGGGCCAGCCTTACCTCTTCAACCTGTAAATCGTGATTTACTTTTTCCCTTGCTTCTTCCTCAGTTATTTCTGGTTCAGGCAGCTCCCTTTCTGTATGGGATGTATAGAACTTTGCTGCATCATATCCTACTATATTTCCATTTTCTAATGATATTGTTACCTGAAGCATATCAGGATAGATTATAACCCCATCCTGGACCATGGCATAATTAACCAGCAGCTCATTTCCTTCTTCCAAAAATCCTATTTGTGTAAATTCACCTAAATCTCTTTGGTCAATAAACTCCTGTGCCTTTTCAAAAGCAGCTTCCCTGGTAATCTGCTCATTAGCTTGTGGTGCTTCTCCATACATCATCCACACCACATGGCCTCCCTGCTGACTTACGCCAACAACTGTTTCCCCTTGTCTCTGCCCCTGGGGTCTCAACCTAACATTATAGGTAGGTATATGACCAGTAGATTCTTCACTTCTTTCCACATTCAAGTCATAGCCTAGTTCATTCACAAAGTTCAGGGCTATTTTTGACGCTTCCTGGGGACTTACCTCATCACCAATTAGTCCCCTCGGCTCCATATTTACAACGTGATCAGAAAAAGGCCCATCATATGTTAAGGTTGGAACTTCATCCTGAAGTCGTTGATCCATTTTACCAAAACCATCTACAAACAGCTTGGCCTCAGGAGTTAATTTCCCTGTACGCCTTGCCAGATTTGCAAATCTAAACTGCTTCTCCTCAGCTACTGTAATAGTTAATTCTCTTAGTTCTCGATGCATTGTACGGGTTTCATTGTGCAGCGTCTCTAATGTTTTCATTTCCTCCTGGCTGATTTCCATGTCTTCAGCCAGCTTCTGGGCCAATGAATAGCAAAAGTCCCCTAATTGTGCCATGTAATACTGGCTGCGCATCATGGCCGGCATTTCCAGGGGAAGCTGTCCCAGGCTCATTCTAGCCCTTTCTGCTTCATGCCAGGCTGTTGTAAGGGTAATAATATTTTGTCCTTTAGAATCAGACACCAAAGCCTTACCTAGAAGTACATCTAGATTTTCAGTGCTATCAACCAGATCAAAAAAGGCAGCCTGATAACTAGCTTCCAGATTATTATCCATTGCATAAGCTCTAGCACCAATGCCTGAATACCAGATTAATCCTATGCCAATTAATAATGCAGCAAGGACGCCTAACAGAACATTCTTGTAGTTGGCAAGTATATCTCTATAACCCACGGCAAACCACCTCCACTTCTTTTTTAATTAAAATTTTTTATTTAAAATCCAAAAACATGTCTGCCTATCCTGGATGTGATAGTTCTGGTCCAGATCCATCTGCTTGTTGCAGTGGCAGGATTCCAGAAGAATGTTGCCCCACCTGTTGGATCCCAGCCATTAAGGGCATAACGTGCTGCTCTTACATGTTCAGCAGTGGGATTGACCCTCCAAAAGCTGCCATTTTGGATTGGTTCAAAGGCTAATGGCTGATAGATGACTCCATTTACTGTGGCCGGAAAACGAGGATCTCTAACCCTGTTGGCAATAACTGCTGCCACGGCAACCTGTCCTTGAAAGGGCTCTCCCCTTGCTTCTGCAGCCACCATTCTGGCAATCATCCATACATCATCAGCCCTGGGCTGCCCAACACCAAGGGCCTGGACAGGAATATTCTCTCCCTGGAACACTTGCTGGCTAATGAAAAACATCCCAAAAACAGCACCAAGTAAAAAAGCACCAAGAAGCATACCAGCTAAAAATTGTTTCATACATAACCTCCTATTCATATTTTTTCCATATTAGATTTCCCCCTTTTCATCTAAATATTCCATGGCATAATCTGCGCCATAGAAAAAATGAAGGATATATGAGCATTTCGTTGAAATATATAGGAAATACTTACGATAAAACCTGTGCAGGAAAGAGGAGTGGTTATTCTGGAATTTACCTGGAGCAAGGTCCAAAAACAAAGACTGGTTGAATTAAATGCAGATGAATCTTTGTTGGAATATACATTTCAGGATGCAAAAGAAAGAGACAGGGCTTTTCAAAGCCTTGATAAAGAATTGGTATTAGCAAACAAAAAACACCTTATAGATTTAAGAAATAAAGGGCTTCGTCCTCTATTATGCCAACTAGAAGGTCAGCTTGTTCAGTGTCTAACCCAGGAAGGGTTTGTACAGGTAGTAACGCCTCATATACTGTCCAGGGACATGCTGGAGAGGATGACCATCACAAGTGAACACCCCCTCTCAAATCAGGTGTTTTGGGTGGACAAAAATAAATGCCTTAGACCCATGCTTGCACCTAACCTTTATTCTTTATTAAGGGATTTAGAGCGTATCTGGGAAAAGCCAATAAAAATCTTCGAAATCGGCACCTGCTTCCGCAAGGAATCCCAGGGTGCTAATCATTTAAACGAGTTTACAATGCTTAATCTGGTTGAGATGGGAAATCTGGAGGGCAGACAGAAACAAAGACTCGAGGAGCTTGCACACATGGTCATGGAGGCAGCAGGTGTGACTGATTATGTTCTAGAAGGCTGTGAGTCAGAGGTATACAAGGAAACAATAGATGTAGTTGTAAAGGATCTGGAAATAGGCTCAGGTGCCTGTGGTCCCCACGACCTTGACAATAACTGGGGGATATTTGATCCTTGGGTAGGAATTGGTTTTGGCCTGGAAAGACTGGTAACTGTTAAGCGAGATTATAAGAATATACGCAGGGCAGGTAGAAGCATCTCATACCTGGATGGTTCGCGCCTAAATATATAGCAATTAGTGCAGCCAGTAATGCTGCAAGTAATACTGCAAGTAATGTCAACTGTTGAAGGGATGGATAGGTAGTGACAAGACTGACTGAAGGAGATCTTAAGGGGTTAGATAACCAGATCAGAGATTACGATAAGAACCTAAAGAAAATTTGTGGGGCTTCCCTTATGGAAATAGCTGCTCTAGCAGGAGATATTACTACAGCCAGCTTTAATGAAGCCATGACGAAACATACAGTTGGGGTTATACCCATTACGTCAGGCCAGGGGATTATAGGAAATTTTTCCCAATCAGTAAAGAGCTTTATTGATTATTTGGGCTTTCACGCCTTTGTCACAAATAGCCATGATGTATCAGGAATAGCAGAAGCCATTGCAAGAAAAGCTTCCCTGATTTTTATGGCTGATGATAATCAGTTTATCGCAGTCAACTTGAATGCAAAAAAAGTAGTGGACAATGGGGAAGCAACAGGAAGGGGATTTGCAGCTGCTTTAAGCTTATTGGCTGGTGGACTAAAAAACCGCCAGGTCCTGGTGGTTGGTGCTGGCAGGGTAGGCACCCATTGTGTAAATTATCTGCTGGCTGAAGGGGCAAGGGTTGCAGTATTTGACATAGA
>JAGXSK010000215.1 GCA_018333845.1 Clostridia bacterium
TGCATAGGCAAAGAAGAACATTCCTGGATTATCTATGTTCAAGTCTTTAGCATAGATTGTGATAAAGGAAACAATCCCTCCATAGCCAAAGGTAATGAAAAACAACATTAATGATAAAGATAAGACCCTGGGTTCATAAAAGCTTTCTAAAGAAAATGTAAACTTATTAGACTTTTTGCTTGATACAGGATAGCTGATGCCAAACATGCATAGAAATCCTAAAATAGAGAGGGCTAATGCAGAGGTGAACAAGAGATTAAAGTCAACCTGGTTTATGATTGCCAGGGCTAACACAGGCCCCACAGCCATTGCCACGGTATTAGACAATCCGTAATAGCCCATGCCTTCTCCTCTTCTGGAGGCTGGAACAAGATCGGCAACAACAGTTCCTGCAGAAGTTGTGGCAAAGCCCCAGGCTGCACCATGAACAAATCTTAATAAAAACAATAAAACCAGGCTTGTCACAAAAATATAACCGGCCATACTAATTACATAAAACAGTAATGCCAGGAAAAATATCTGTTTCCTGCCAACAGCATCTATTAAAAAACCTGATAAAGGGCGCACTGCAACTGCCATTAGGGTAAGAATACCAATAATATACCCTACCTGGCTCTCATCACCCTTTAATACGTCTGTTACAAATATGGGAAGTGTAGGGAGTAAAAAATAAAAGCTTGTAAAAACCAGGAGGTTAAGTATGCAGATTAAAACAAAATCCTTTGTCCATAGGGGCTCCTTGTTATTCATTTTGCCGCCTCCCAGTTATAACTTCTATTACACTCTTAAGTGTTTTCTATCTCATTGTAACACAAAAAAACCAGGCTTTAACCTGGTCTTTGAAAGTAATTAGATCTGCAACTCTATTTCTTTAATGGCCTGTCCTCTTCAGAAACTGCTTTGTAAAGCGAAAAGCAGGCCAACAACATAACTACAGCAAAGGGAAAGGCTGCTACTATAGATGCTGTCTGCAGAGTCTGTAATCCACCAGTAATCAACAAGGCAATGGATAAGGCAGCCATCAATAAGCCCCAAATGACCATTTTAATCAGGGAGGGATTTAACGCTCCGTCAGATGACAGCATCGAAAGAACAAATGTTGCCGAATTGCCTGAAGTAATAAAGAATGTGGATATGAGTGCAACTGTGATAATTGATATTAATTGGCCAAGGGGATAGTGACTGTAAACTACAAAGAAGGCTGTGGAAACATCTGCGATGGCATTTTGACCCACTGCAGCAATCCCTGCCATCTCTAGATTTAGGCCAAGGGTTCCAAAAACAGCAAACCATACAAAGCTGCCCAGGGCCGGAACAAGTATAACACCTGAAACAAATTCACGAATGGTTCTGCCCTTTGAAATCCGCGCAATAAAGGTTCCCACAAAGGGACCCCATGCAATCCACCAGGCCCAATAGAAAAGGGTCCATCCACCTAACCAGCCTGCATCTCCAAAGGGTGCCAGGGTTAAACTGCGTTCAATAAACCCCCCAAGGTAAGCCCCCAGACCGGTAGTCAAAACCTCAATTATCTTTACTGTAGGACCTATGAGCAGAGTGGCAATTAATACAAAAAAGGCAGTACCTAAATTCAAGTTAGATATATACTTGATGCCTTTTTCTATGCCTGTTATAGCTGAACCTAAAAATATGGCAGTAATTACTACAATAATGGCAATTTGTACTGTGCTGTTAATAGGTACACCCCAGAGAAAATTTACTCCACTATTTATTTGCAATGTGCCAAGACCTAATGAGGTTGCAATGCCGGCCACAGTGGCAAAGATGGCTAAAATATCAATTGTTTTTCCTATGGGTCCCCTCACACCCTTTTCGCCAATTAGCGGCACAAAGATGCTGCTGATTAAACCTGGAGCATTTCTCCTGAATTGGAAATAGGCCAGGGCCATACCAAGGATACTATAATTTGCCCAGGGATGAAAGCCCCAATGAAAAAAACTGATGGTTATGGCCTGGATTGCGGCTTCAGGAGTTTGGGGTGTTCCAACAGGAGGCTGCATATAGTGATATAATGGTTCTGCAACACCCCAAAATACCAACCCTATTCCCATTCCAGCACTAAAAAGCATGGCAAACCAGGAAATAGAACTAAATTCCGGTTCATCGTCATCTGAACCCAGCTTTATTTTTCCATACCTGCTTACTGCCATGAATACTGCAAAGGCTACAAATATGAACATGGCCCAGATATACAGCCAACCAAAACTGCCTATTAGAAAGTTAAATACATCATTGGCAACTGTGGCAAAGCTTTCAGGGGCAAATAATCCCCACAGCACTATGCCCAGGGTAACGCTAAGTGATATTATAAATACCGCATTCCATCTATCCTTTGCTTCCAACTCTACACATCCCTTCCAGCTATTAGACTTAATTGATTACAGATAACCATTTTCTTTAAGAATAGCTATTGATCTTTCCTTATCCTCATCAGCAATCATGACGATAGGTCCTGTACAGCCCATACCACTAAAAGCATAAATTCCCTTCTTCCACAATGACTGAACTGCATTCTCAAGATCAAGTATTTCAATACCAGATATCTCACAAGTTACTATCTTTTCAGGAGGTGGTTTTATGCCATCACCATCACCTGTTTTTTGGGCTGTTACTGTGGGACATTCTAGTTTGCCTATGATTTCATCCCAACCAGCCTTTTTAACTTTAGCAAACTCTGCCTTAACACTATCCAAAAGCCTTCCCTTTGCAAGCTGACCTGCATAAGCAATGGCACCAGCCACAACAGGTGCACCTGAGGCCCTGGACAAAATGCAAATTATTTTATTATAGTTTTCACCTATTCCTGGCCCATACCCATACCCTAAAGACTCATAGTTCCCACCACTTGTAAAGGCAGAGAAGATTTTCATCAATACATTGCCAGTTAGACTGTCAGCAACCATTATATCAGGAACTCCCAGGAGTAAATCATTGCCGCGCATTACAACTCCACCGTCACTACGTGCTGACTCTGTAAAAGTTATTGGATAACCATTTTCCTTAAGACTTTTCAATGTCCTTTCTACTTGTCTAGCGCCATCAATATTTAGTATCCCAACGGTAGGATTCTCTATCCCACAGGCCTTGGCAGCAGCTATACCATAGATGGTATTTTTCAGCATTGCTGTCACACGCTCTGTAGCTGAAGTGCCTGTAGTTGCAGCTAGGTAAAGCTCTTTTCCCTTGCCGGGGGTAATAACTCTGCCTACTGTAGACACGCCAATAGGGAAACTATAATGTAAGGTAACTGCTGAATCTAGATTTCCTTCAGTCAACATGGTATCCATTAGAAAATGGGCTTCTTTTTCATCTGCTGCTTCAATTAACTGTAGATTGGTATTTACTCCTGAGCCAATTACCACCACTTCCATGTCTGGATTAGCCTTTTGGGCTTGTTCAGCACCAGCCAAAAGCTCTTGTGGCCCTAATTCACTTCCCAGTATTGTTAAACCAATCCTGGTTTTCTTGGCAAAGTTACCTGTCTCAATGCCATTGGCAATATCATTAAAGATTTCACTAATTGTATTCTTAATGGCTGTATTATCCACCTTTTCACCTCCTCGTTATATGAAAGGCAACAAATCTTAATGTTATCTTAGCCCTAATTGGATATTTATCAGGTTAAAATAAGACAGCGGAACCGTCCCTATGTCTTAAGAGACCCTGCCAGGTTACGTATGGCCTCGGCAATTATTTTTCTTACCTCTTCCTTATTTACTCCTGTACCAACATCTACTTTTCCTGTGTTATTTTCCATTACAAATGATACACCATCAAACAGGTGGGTTAATCTGCCCAGGAATAGGCTGCCCTTACCTATTATCATAGCCTTGTTTATTTTGCCCTGCATTATCATATCCCGAGCATAACCTATAACTGGAACACCTGATGGAATATGACCTTGTGTAGGTGCAAACCCTGGCATTCCAAAGCGAGCAACTTGATTATCAATATCTGCCCGGTCAAATTCTCCCTGTTTTACCCCTAATGCTGCAATCATCTTGTAATTTGCCTTGGGTACATCTCCTGCTCCGGCAGGCTCAGTAATTTCTGGGTTTTGCATTTCAACAGCAAACATGTCTATTTCAGAAAACTTGATACCTTTCTTTTCAAGGGGCTCAGTTACTAGTGCCTGGGTTACAGCCTGAGGGGAACCGCCAGAACCAATTTTATGCTTACCAATAACATCTGTGCGGATAACAGGATTAATTCCATCATTTTCACTTACATGTACCGCAAATGCTCCCAGAAGATCTTCTAGAACAGGAAGCTTTTTAGCAACATGTTCTTTCCCGTTCATTCCTAGCTTGGCTGTTGCACCACCTGCCAAAACCACCACATTCTTATAAACTCCAGCCTGCACCAGGCTGGCAGCCTCTATCAAAGCGTGCACTGGAGCGGCACAGAAGCCTCTAGTATCTGAACCCGTTGCATTTACACAGCCACATACTTCACCAATGGCCTTGGCAAAATTACCTCCACCCCTTTGATTCATGTCTCCACAGGCTTCTTCAGATGCTTCAATAATATAATCAACCTCTTGGGCCTTTAAATCAGTTTTTTGAAACAAAAGAGCTAGTGCGTAGACTGCAGATGCTTTACTCACCAGATTCTCAAACATTACATGTGCACTTAAAGCTTGATCATAATCATGAGCTTTTTTTACATAGCCCACCAGCCTATGCTCGTAATATATGGGCTCTGCAGCATACTCCCTCTGGACTATCTTCTCAATTTCCTCAATATCCATTCCATCCTTTTCAAGCTTTGTTACACCTTTTAAATCCTTTAAAACTGGATGAATAATGATTTTTTCTTTTGCACTTTCCTGGAAATTCTTCTCTAGAAAAACCAGATCGAAGACATCCACTACCTTTATAAGCCCTATAAACTCATCTTCAGGCATTATTTCCCCATATTTTCCAACACGATTTGCATCCTCCAAAGGGTTCTCATACCACGGCCTTGGAATATCTGCTAATTCATGGGGAGTTATATTTCCAATATAAGCCTGATTAGGCGGGTATTGGACTGTTTCTTCAAAGGACCTAAGCTGCTCAGGAAGCTTCTTAAGGTATTCAGAATCAGGATTTTTTCTCTTTTCTGATGTTTGGGTTGTTCCTTGATGTACCACCATATTGCATGCTTGAATTAATCCATAGCTGGCTCCTTTAATAACAGCAAAATTCACCTGTAGATTCACCTCCAGATTGTATTTTGGGTAATGGAGCTGCTTTTTTCCATTACCCAATTTTTAGGATATATTACCTTGTATATTGTTCCCTAATTGACTTGACCTCTTTAATTACCTCATCTACGTCTAACACCATTTCCATCATGCTGATATGCTCTTCATATACTTCAGGAGCAACATCATTTTTAATTTCATCTTCAAAAATGTGATATGCCTTGAGTCCTAACTGGACTCCTGCTAATGGACCAGCAAAGGTGGGATCACCATTGGATACAGTTTCGGCAGCTAACCCAGAAGCTTCAGCCTCTGCACCACCTAATACAACTATAAGGTTCTGGTTTCCATACTTATCAGTTAAGTCTTTAATCCTTTGCTGATTTTCTAGGTCCATTGCGCCAGCTGCGGTTCAAACAAAGCATTCTGTAGTTGAGAAAACTACTTCTGCACCAGCACTCTTGACGCACTCTTCAATGGCTGGACCTGGAATGCCATCTCTATCGCCAAGAATAGCCACTTTTTTTCCTTTAAGTAATAACATTTAAATTCACCTCACTTCTTGTATCCTTATAATATTGCTGTCAGGACATCAATGTCTGACTGGCTTAGTTTGCCATCAATACGATTTACAAGCTCCCCTTTATTAAAGAGCAGTACTGCAGGAACCTGCTCAACGTGATACCTGCTGGCCACTAGATGATTTCTATACAGGTCGATTTTGACAAGCTTGGTATTTGGGTATCTGTCCTTATGCTGCTCTATAGTAGACACTGCCTCAATGCTTTCTTCATTTTGGGGTGCCCAGAAAACAACCATTACTGGTTCTTTGGCATCAAGAACCTGCATTTTAAAGTTTTCTTCTTCTGCAAGATATTTGTCTGCAGCAAAGGCTGCGACTGCTCCATCAGCTACTGCCGTAACCACCTGTCTTAAAAACTTTTGATTGGCATCCCCTGCTGCATAAACTCCGGGCACTGATGTTTCCATCTTTTCATTTACAATTATATAGCCGTTATCATTGAGTGCTACCTTGCCCTTTAAAAATTCAGTATTAGGTACATAGCCCACAAAAAAGAATACACCATTTGTTTCCATTTCTGTTAATTCACCAGTTTTAAGGTTTTTAATTACCACCTGTTCAACTAGACCGTCACCCCTGATTTCATTAAGAACAGAATTCCAGACAAAGTGTATTTTAGGATTGGCATATGCCTTTTCCTGGCTTGCCTTGTTGGCATCAAGGATGCCTTCATCATGTATGACAATAATGGTTACCTTATCTGCAAATTTAGTCAGGTAGATGGCTTCTTCAATGGCAGCGTCTCCATTACCAACTACAACAACATCCAGATCCTCATAAAAGTCAGCATCACAGGTTGCACAGTACGATACGCCCTTGCCTACAAAGGCCTTTTCTCCCTTGATTCCTAGAGTTCTTGGATTGGCACCTGGGGCTAAAACCACTGCCTTGGCATGGTACTCCTGCCCCCTTTTGGTGTGAATTACCTTTACCTCACCCTCTAGTTCAAGATCTGTCACCTGCTCTTTTTCAAAAACTACTCCAAAGTCTTCAGCATGCTCCCTAATGGATTTCATAATCCCGGGGCCTGTTGCTCCCCTACCAAAACCCGGGTAATTCTCTAGTTCTTCTGTAGTAGCTGCCTGTCCGCCTGTACGACCCTTTTCAAGGACTATAGTCTTTAACTTTGCTCTCGCGCCGTAGATGCCTGCTGCCATCCCGGCAGGGCCTCCCCCAACTACCAGCAAGTCCCATACTTCCTTGCTCATTTAACTTGCACCTCCTTTAAATAGTTCAGTTAACTCAAGCCAGATTTTATATCCTAACAGGAAATACTGTCTGCTCTGTAACCTCTGTAGTCAATGCATCTAATGCTACTCCCACCCTATGGTAGCGCAGCTTCCATTGTTCTTCCTTTGGGGTATTTGGATTGCCCAGGGGATATGGAATAGATATGGTTGGTACCATTCTATTAGAGCCAACTGTCTTGGCAATTGGAAGCAAATTGGCCATTGTTACAATTGTAATCCCTCTTCTTTCTATTTCCTTGTTTATCGTTGCACCGCAACGTGTACAGGTTCCTCAGGTGGCGGTAAGAATAACAGCATCCACACCAGCTGCAACCAATTCCTCAGCAATTTCTTGACCCATACGCTGGGCTTCTCCCTGGGTGGTACCTGTACCCACAGTGGTATAGAAATAGTCATGGACCTTGCCAATCTTGCCTTCCCTTTCATACTGCCTTAATGCATCTAAAGGCACTACCACATTTGGATCAGCATTTGCAGCTGCTGGGTCATAACCAGCATGAATTGTTTTGTACTTTCCTGCTTCAAACCTATCCAGCTTTGAAATATCATATTTGCCCCATTTAGTAGCAGAAGCAGATTGAATTCTATCTGGATTG
>JAGXSK010000216.1 GCA_018333845.1 Clostridia bacterium
ATAGGTTTACATAATAATAGGGTTTCCCTGTTAGCTGCCGGTGTGTTATATAAATATCTTCAGACAAATTTAAAAACTGAATTGGATCATTTGTCCAATATAGAGGTCTATATTCCTGAAACTTATATGGTTTTAGATTACGCCACCCGTAGAAATCTTGAATTGACAGCAAATATTAATGGAAACAAAGAGAATACCGTTTTGTCTGCAATAGATAATACAACTACTGCTGCTGGAGCCAGGGTGCTCAGGCAGTGGATCGAACAACCACTAAAGGATATTAAAGAAATTGAATCAAGGCTTGACATGGTGGCTTTCTTTAATGAAAATGTCTTAATTCGAGAAGAGCTTAGAAATTATTTAAAAAACCTTTATGATATGGAAAGACTAATTACCAAAATTTTATATGGAAGTGCAGACGCAAGGGATTTGTCTGCATTAAGGAGTTCATTATGCTTGTTGCCTGGAATAAGAGACTTATTTGCAGGCCAATCTTTAGAACCCTTGAAAACAATCATAGATAGTTTAAATTCTTTAGATGAATTAGTAAGCTTGTTAAAAGTTAGTATAGATGACAGCCCGGCATCTGGACTTAAAGATGGAAACATAATTAAACCGGGATATAATACTGATGTTGATAGGCTAAGAGAAGCTAAAAGCAAAGGGAAAACGTGGATAGCTAGTCTTGAAATGGAGGAAAGGGAAAAGCTAGGCATAAAATCACTTAAGGTCGGTTACAACAAGGTATTTGGCTATTACATAGAAATTACAAATGCAAATCTTAGTCAAGTGCCAGAGCATTACATGCGCAAACAAACCCTGGCAAATTGTGAACGTTATATAACACCAAAGTTAAAGGAACTGGAAAACCTTATTTTAGATGCTGAAGAGAAGCTGTATGAACTGGAATATAGACTATTCCAGGATATCCGCGAAAAGGTAAACCTCCATGTTCAGGAAATAAAAAATAATGCAAATCTGTTAGCTAGATTAGACGTGTTTGCCAGCCTATCTGTTACAGCAGAGAAAAATAAATATAATAGACCTAAAATTTTGGAAAGCAATAACCTTAAAATAATAAATGGAAGACATCCAGTAGTGGAAAAATCATTGGGACATCTTTTTGTTCCTAATGATATTGATATGAATGATGCAAACAGGCTTATGGTAATTACTGGACCAAATATGGCTGGCAAAAGCACATATTTAAGACAAAATGCCGTTCTTGTGTTAATGGCCCAAATGGGGAGCTTTATTCCTGCTGACGAGGCTGAAATTGGAATTGTAGATAGAATATTTACCAGAATAGGATCAAGTGACAATCTAGCACAAGGGCAAAGCACATTTATGGTGGAGATGCAGGAGGTAGCAAATATCCTCAAATATGCTACCAAGGATAGCTTAATTATATTGGATGAAGTTGGAAGAGGGACAAGCACCTATGATGGAGTCAGCCTTGCCTGGGCAATTTCTGAGTTTATTCATACAAATATCCGTGCCAAGACCCTATTTGCCACACATTATCATGAGCTTACAAGGCTCCAGGAAGACCATGAGGGCATTAAAAACTATAATGTTGGAGTAGTTGAAAAGGGTGATGAAATAACCTTTTTGCATAAGGTTTATGAGGGCAGTACAGATAAAAGCTATGGTATCCAAGTTGCACGCCTTGCAGGCCTGCCTGCGGATTTGTTAGCAAAGGCTAGAAAAATACTCCACAGTCTTGAAAAGGATTCTACATTTTTGTCAGCAAGTTTCATTGGAAAAACAGAACTAGATAAAGTGGAAGTAGATTATGATAAGGACAAGGTGAGATTAAGTGTCATTGATGAGGAAATTGATGGGTTAGACCTGTGGAATATGACTCCCATGAACGCCCTCAATAAACTGGCACAATTCCAAAATGAAATACGATTAAAAAGGGGGATAAATAAATCGTATGTCTCTTTGCCAAATAAGAATACTTGATGCAGCCACCGCAAATAAAATTGCAGCTGGAGAGGTAATAGAAAGGCCTGCATCTGTTGTTAAAGAATTAATAGAAAACTCTATAGATGCAGGTGCAAAAAATATTGGTGTTGAAGTTTTCCAGGGAGGAATAAATGAAATTATCGTTACTGATGATGGACAGGGTATTCCTGGAGATCAGATTAAAGTGGCATTTAAAAGACATGCCACTAGTAAAATAAGGACGGCTGATGATCTTTTTTGTATAAAGACCTATGGATTTAGAGGGGAGGCCCTGCCAAGTATTGCTTCTGTATCTAGAGTTACAGTTGTAACTAGGACAGCTGAGGATCACCTTGGAAGCAGATATATTATTGAAGGGGGGCTGGATGTACTCTTTGAAGAGACGGCCTGCAATACAGGAACTTGCATATCTGTTAAAGATTTATTTTTTAATGTTTCCCCACGTAAAAAACAATTAAAATCTATTACAAAAGAAGCTGGGCATGTCGCCCATGTGGTGGCAGCAATGGCCTTGGGAAACCCCCATATCAGCTTTAAATATTCCCATAATAAAAAGCTCATATTTCAGTCAGCAGGAAAGGGAGTATTAGAAAATAACATTGTTAATGTATTAGGTATTGACTTGTTTAAAAATCTTATTCCTGTTAACCATGGCAACTTTGATAATGATGAGGGTTTAAGTATAGGAGGATATATCTCCAAACCTCAATATACCAGGGCTGCCAATCATAATCAGTATCTTTATGTTAACAAAAGATGGGTTTATTCAAGTATAATTAACAGGGCCGTAGCCAAGGCCTATACTACCCTGATACCTTCTGAAAGGTATCCTATATACATATTGAGCTTAAATATTCCTTATCATATTGTAGATGTTAATGTGCATCCAACAAAAAAACAAATAAAATTCGATAATGATGAGCTTGTTGAAGATTTTGTGTTAAAAGCACTAAAATCTGCATTAAGGAGTCTAGATTCCATATTTGTCCAGAAGCCAAAAATAGAAAAAAATACCTTTAAAGAAATTGGCAGGCAGGTTGAATTTAATTGGGAAACAATTGGGATTAAAGCTGATGAAAAGAACTATAAGGAAAAAAATTCAACTGAATTGGACTTTAATAAGATAAGAGAAACTGAAATTGCATATAATGAATATAGAAATAACGAAATTAATGAAATTAAACCTTCCCTTTTTACTAAAAATCTAGTTGAAAATAGCAATGAGAGTAATGATATTACCTTAAAAGTTAGTTATCCGAAGTTGAAGCCTTTAGAACAGATTGATGGAAGCTATATAATTGCTGTTGATGGGCAGCAAAAGGGCTTTTATATCATTGATCAGCATGCTGCTCACGAGAGAATTCACTATGAAAGTTTAAAACATGCCAGGGATAATGATAGTATTAAAAGCCAACTGCTGTTAAATTCTGAAGTCATTGATTTAACTCCAGCCGAAAAGGATTTTTTGCTTGAAAATATGTTATTATTACAAAATGCAGGTTTTACATTGGAATACTTTGGAGATAATACCTTTTTACTTAGAGGGGTCCCCATAGGTTTGGAATCAGGCACAGGTGTAAGTGTAATTAAAGATATGTTGGATAATTACTTAAAGCAAAATGAGAAGCCTTCATGGGCCAAACTTATTAAAATGGTGGCTTGTAAGGCAGCTATTACTGCAAAAAAAAATCTTTCAAAGGATGAAATGGAATCTCTTTTAGAAAAGTTGTCAAAAACAGATGTTCCATATACTTGTCCACACGGAAGACCAACTACAGTTCACGTAACTAATGAGGAACTAATCAAGCGTTTTCATAGATAGGCTGGTGTCTGTAATGGGTAATAAATTAGTAGTTATTGTAGGTCCAACTGCGGCAGGAAAATCAAAGCTTGGTGTAGAACTGGCATCACAGATTAAGGGAGAAATTGTATCTGGAGATTCCATGCAGGTATACAAGGGAATGGATATTGGTACTGCTAAGATTAAAGAACACGAAATGTTTGGAACTAACAACATAAAAGTAAAGCACCATATGATTGACATAATACCCCCACAAAAAGATTACTCTGTTGCTGATTTTCAACAAGATGCACGAAACTGTATTGATGAAATTAACAAATCAGAGAAAATTCCTATACTTTTAGGGGGAACAGGTCTATATGTAAGGGCTGTAATAGATGAGTATAATTTTCAAGTAAATGTCAACCATGTAACACGGCTTGCTTTGCTGCAGATTGCCCAGGAAAATGGCATCTCTAAATTATATAAAGAATTAAAAGAAATAGATGCAGACAGCGCAGAAAGAATACACCCAAATGATACAAAAAGAATAGTTAGGGCTCTAGAGTATTTTAAAACCACTGGAAAACCAATTTCTAACGGCATGGTAGCTGATTACAAATATAGCCTGTTCAGTCCACTAGTTATGATTGGCTTAAATATCCCAAGGAACATTCTTTATGAAAGAATTAATCAAAGGGTAGATACCATGATTCAAGAAGGTCTTATAGAAGAAGTAGAAATTTTATTAAAAACAGGTGTAAAGCCCACAAATACAAGCATGCAGGCCATTGGCTACAAGCAGGTTGTAGAATATCTCTCTAAAAAACGTTCACTTAAAGAAACCATAGAAATTATTAAAAGGGATACTAGAAGATTTGCAAAAAGACAGCTTACCTGGTTTAGGAGAGATGATAGAATTAAATGGTTTGAGGTTGACATAAAAAATCCACTAAATATTATTAACGAAATAAAGGCAGAGATTGGCAGGAATATTAATATATAGTGTTGAATAAGGAAATAATTAATATAAAAAGATATCGGAGGGAACGAAATGTCAAAAGTTCAAATTAATCTGCAGGATGGATTTTTAAACCAAGTTAGAAAGGATAATATTCCATTAACCATATTTTTAGTTAATGGATTTCAAATAAAGGGATTGGTGAAGGGTTTTGATAATTTTACAGTATTATTAGATGTGGATGGTAAACAACAAATGGTTTACAAGCATGCAATATCAACCCTGGTACCCAGCAAGGCAGTAAACTTATCTGCTGAAGCAAAGGAAACCCGTTAATTTCATAATTCATGCACTCTCTTAAAGAGAGTGTTTTTTGCATAATCACCCAAAATATACCATTAACACTTTCTGTAGGGAAACATATAATACTATGTGCATTATGACCCATTTTTTTGTTCAACTGCAGGGGGTGAAATCAATGGAAGTTAAATTTAACTTTAACAAACAAGGAGCCAAATATCAATATGAAACACCTGCCATAAATTCATCTGGAATTACAAGTACTAGCACAAGTACTAGTACAAATACTAGCACAAGCTCCACCAAAAATAATCCAGCTAATTCTATTTCCTACAGCAATAAAACCAGAAACACAGCAATTCTTAGTGAAGGCTACAATGCTCTAAAGGAACTAGAAGCATTAATTGGTCTAAATGAAGTTAAGCAGCTTATAAAAGAGCTAAGGGCGTATGTATTGGTTCAAAGGGCAAGGGCTAAAGAAAAGCTTACTAATGACCCAATGGTTCTTCATATGGTTTTTAAAGGTAATCCTGGTACAGGGAAAACTACTGTTG
>JAGXSK010000217.1 GCA_018333845.1 Clostridia bacterium
CTTAAATATCCCTGATTTAAAACCCTAACATTTCTTTCTTGTAAAAATGTCTCTTCAACCCTGGTCATTAATTCACTATTTAGATACTTTTTAAAGTGCTCTTCGCTGGAAAAGGCAAAGAATAAACTGTCTACCTGCTTGTCAGGCACAAACTGGGCAATGAATGAAGCTGCATCAATAAACATGTCTTGAGAACCCATCATAACTCCTTCAATCTGACTGATTGCATCTCCAAGCTGGGAAGCGGGATATACTTGTATTTCAATTGTTCCGCCGCTTTTTTCTTTAGCTATTTCCGCCATCTTGTACATTGCCTTTGTAGCATTATCTTCCGTTGACTGGATTCCACCATAGGTCAGGGTTACTTTTTTTTCATCATTATTGCTACCACTGTCAGCGTTATTGTCCTTGCCACCACAACCAACAGCCAAAAATGCTACTAAGCTCAACACTAATGCCAGTACAACTGCCTTTAGCATATTTCCTCTCATTTATAAACAACCTCCTAATTTTAGTCTTAATTTCTCTTGAAATTTTGTGCAGCATCAATAATGGCTCTTACATTTTCTACTTTTGTTTTGGGCGCTAAACCTCCTCCACCAGATAATAAAAATCCTCCACCATTCCCTCCCTGCTTTATAGCCTCAACAGCACAATCATATATTTCTTGATAAGATTTTTTCTGGACTACCTTAACCGGATCTAAATTTCCCATCAAGCATAATTTATCACCCACTGCCTTTTTGATTTGAGCTACAGGATCAGCTCCAAAGTTATAAATATTGAAACCTATTTGAGTCAGCTTGTCATAAACATGATTTGACCTACCCTCATTATGCCAGAGCCTTAAATTGGCATAATTAAATTCTTGGAATATTCTCTTTAAATAAGGCATAAAAAACTCATCAAAGTGGGCTGGCGAAAGCTGGGTGCTTACATGGTCAACAACAAACAGTCTAGATAGTTTTCCATTGCATTTTTCCTGGGCTTTTATCCAACTTATTAATCCTTCTGTAACAATATCTAACAGCTTATGAACCATGGCAGTATTAATAAAAAAATCAATAAAAAATTTGTCATACCCTCTAAGCATTGCTGCAGTTTCCCCTGGTCCAATGATAAAGGTGTGTCCCTCAAAATATCCATAATCTTTACTTAAAAAAGCCTTGGCATTTTTCCTCAAATATGACCATTCTTCCAGGACCCTTGGCATCAAACCATCAGTATTGGGATTTATTTGCTTTAATTTTAGAATATCATCAATTTCATGGATACATCCTTGGGCATAAGGAGCATCATCATCTAACCATAATAGCTCTGAGCCATATGCCGAGGCTTCAACTACAACTCCATAGTCAGGGAATATTCCCGGAAACAAGATTGCTTCTGGAAAAGTCTCCTGCAGTTTAGTTAATACATTTAGTTTAATGTCTGGATTTAAGTAATACTCCTTGCAATTAACACCAAACATACTTGGCATCCAGGGTGCCACATCCCATAGGGCTACAGGTACTGGATAGGTTTCTTCAAAATTCATAGCTTTATTTAATCTGTCTACTACATTCATCAAGCTAACCTCCCGCTTTCTCCATATTTTATTGCTTCCACTGCTTTTTTAACTGAATTAACAATACTATTTTCAATTTGTCTTTTTAGCAGGCTTTTGGAAACTGGAAAAAATGCAGTTTTCTCCATGTCCACAATACCTGGATCTTCCTCCATACCTTCCTGCATAATACCTAGAACTGGTATTTTATATTTTTTTGATAATCTGGCTATTACTTTGGGAATACTGCTGTTAACCTTGCTGTCTGGTAATTTGCCGCAGCCCGTTACTACTAAATCAATATGCTCCTTTTTCATCAGGGTTTCCATTTCTAATAAATCAACAATTGTTTCAGCTCCACTACACAGCCTTGCTCCCAAAACAGCCATAAGCCCAGCTGCTATTCCCCCTGCTGCACCTGTTCCTGGAATATCCTTAACCCTTTTCCCAAGCTGGCGTTCTACTACATAAGCAAAATTCAGCAGGGTTTCATCTAATACTTTTGCTGCCTCAAGTGAAGCTCCTTTATAAATTGCGAAGGAAAAAGATGTGCCCGTTATTCCACATAGGGCATTATTTACATCGCATAAACCAATAAAACTTACATTATTTATTTGTCGGGATACCTTTGAAACATCAATTGCAGCCAATTGTTTTAGTCCTATTGCTCCCTTGGGTATTTGCTCCCCCCTTGCATTTAACAATCTAACTCCCAGGGCCTGCAGCATACCAGCACCTGCATCATTAGTTGCAGAACCTCCTAATCCTACGTATATTTTCTTACATCCTTGCTGTACGGCAGCAGAGATTAGTTCTCCAGTTCCGTAAGATGTTGTGTACATGGGGTTTCTATAATCTTTTATTAAAGACATCCCTGAGGCAGATGCTACTTCCACAACACCTGTCTCTCCATCATTTAATAGAGCATAGCTTCCTCTCACAGGTTCACCAAGGGGCCCAGTTACCTGTTCATGGTAAAGCATTCCTCCCCCTGCTTTGACCAAGGCTTCAGTAGTACCGAAACCTCCATCAGTTATAATGAATTTTCTAATTGAAGCATAAGCATGGTGTTGTTTAATACCTAGTTCTATCAAAGAAGCCACGTCATATGACGTAAATAAGTCCATTAAACCACTTGATGCTATAACAATTTTTTTCATCACTCCACCTGCAGGCTAATATTTTTTAATAGTTACAATAGTCTATATATTAATTTTAGCTTGGACGCATATTTTCCTCCGGCACATTGCATAAGATAACAAGTGTAAAATTCTAAATTTTCTTGCTAATTGCACAATTATAAGATAATGTAAATATTATTATTAATACTTTCAATGCCTATGTTCTAATTCTAAATTCAGTTTTGAGAATTGTATTTACAAACAAAAACCGCCAATCAAGTTTTTAAACACTTTGTTGGCGGTTTATTATTGCTAATTATGCAGCTTCATATCGCCCAGCTTAATCAAATTTTTCCCTCGCATAAATTCAGATATTGCCAAGGTCAAGACTATGGGCAAAATGAAATGCAGAAGTCCTATTTTCAAAAGAACAGTTGTACTAAAGCCCATTGCATCCAGGGTTCCAAATTGTCCCACAAGCCCACTTGTTCCCATTCCTGCTCCAGCTGCTACATTTTCCATACGGAAAATAGTGGTGGATAAAGGCCCAATAATTGCACCAGCTAAGGTGGGTGGTATCCATATTAGTGGGTTTTTTACAATATTAGGAATTTGGAGCATGGAAGTCCCTAATCCTTGTGATACTATACCACCCCATCCATTTTCACGAAAACTAGCCACAGCAAAACCAATCATTTGTGCACTACAACCTACAGTAGCCGCCCCAGCAGCTATTCCTCTTAAATCTAGCATAATAGCCAGAGCAGCACTAGAAATAGGCAGGGTCAGGGTCATGCCCATTAACACAGATACTATAGCCCCCATTAAGACAGGCTGCAACTCAGTTGCTTTCATTATAAGTACTCCCAAAGAAGACATTAACTGGCCAATTACAGGACCAACAAATGTACCGGCAGCAACGCCTGTAATAATTGTCACAATAGGTGTAATAATAATATCAATCTTCGTTTCCCTGGAAACCAACTTCCCAAACTCAGCACCAATAACTGCCGCCACAAAACAGCCTGCTGGCCCACCTAATTGATAACCAGCCATCCCAGTAACAGTAGAGGAAAACAAAACCAAGGGAGGGGCTTTTAAACCAAAAGCAACTGCCACCCCAATGGCCGGACCTGCCATTGCCATGGCACTTGTCCCATAAGCAACTAAAATCTCTAATCCTGTTCTTTCCCCCAACACTTTAAGAATTAATCCCACTATCAGAGAACTAAACAAACCCAGAGCCATAGCACCCAATGCTTCAATGCCGTAACGTTTTAGTGTAAATTCAATGTTTTTTCTCTTCAGAAACCCTGAGATGCTTGTGTTTTCGGTCATTAATTTAACTAACCTCCCATTCTTTTCTAGACTTTAGAAATCTCAATGCCCGCATATATTTATTTTTTTCCTCTTTCTTCTTAATAATTTACATTATCCTTTATATTGCCAACAGAAACAATAAAAATCAGACTCTCATCGCCTGATTTTTATATGCATTCATACTAAAATATTTATTACTCTTGAAGGACCTTGGCCAATGCCAGTTCCTGCCCCGCTTCAAGGTGATCCCTGCAAAGTATTTCCATGGCCGCCGGCAGGTTTCCCTTTCGAATTGCTTCCACAAATCTGTAGAGGCCAGCTATGATTTCTTCAACATATCCTTCTCTTTTTTGGGACATTAGACCAATACGAATTAGTTCATCTTGATTACTTCTGTAGATGCGATTAATCCGTTCATTCTCATAAATGCTAACGATTTCCATGTGCATCTCAGTATCAGCCAGCTCCCATTCATAGAGATCTTTTTGAGAAGCTTTAATGCGCACAACCTTCTCTTCAATTCTATGGGAATATTCCCAGGTTTTTTTTAGATCAAATATCATCTGCAGTGCATTATTTTCCAAAAGGCTGCGGATTTGATATATTTCTAAAACATCCTTCCTGGTAATGTCTTTAACCCGAATTTTTTTGCGATAGTCAGCAACAAGCCAGCCTTCATTTTCCAAGCGCCTGACTGCCATACGAATGGGCATTCTGCTGGTTTGTAATTCCTGGGCTAGGCCTGCTTCTGTTAGAGATGAACCAGGCGGATAAGTCAGGTTTATTATCCTTTTCTTGATGATTTCATAGGCCATATCCATAAGGGACTGACCTGTATCTGGACTTCCCATTGTATCACTCCAATTAATCACTCCAAATTATATACGTCTAATTCTGTATGGATAAATCCGCCCCCTGCCCTTATGGGAACACCAAGCTTTTGCAGTGACAAAAATTTACCTCGTTCCAGGATTTCCTCCTGGGATGGTGGCATTATATCTTTCAAGGTGTACTCTAATTGAAGATGCCTGTAAGTTTCCATTCCCAGGCGATGATAAGGCAGCAGTTCTATTTCTTTAAGCTTTTTAAGGGTTTTGCAAAACCCAGCAGTTGCTGCTAGATTAGTATCTGAATCATTGATGCCAGGGATCATTGGGACACGCACAATTACATGCACCGGGTAAGGCGACTGGTCAATCCTTCGAAGATTATCAAGAATTAAAGAGTTATCAGTCCC
>JAGXSK010000218.1 GCA_018333845.1 Clostridia bacterium
TGAACAATTTTAGCTAGTATGGTCATACTATCCTCGCCTCCAGGTCACTATTGCTTAGATAGATTAATTCTTCCAGCTTTGTCATGGCTCTTCCAGTATCAACTGCCTCAACAGCAATTCCAATTCCTTCCTGAAGATTTCTGGCAGCCCCAGCAGCAGAGAATACAGCTGCAGCATTAAGGAGGACTATTTCTCTATGGGGGCCTTTTTCTCCAGCCAGGACTTTTTTGACAATCTGGGCATTATAAAGGGCATCATCTCCCTTTAAATCTAAAAGGCTTCTTCTGGGGAAACCAAAGTCCTCTGGGGTAATATAAAAGGTATTGATAGTTCCCCTGTGCAAGTGGGTAATCCTGGTGGGGCCCAGGGTGGATATTTCATCCAGACCACCTGCTCCATGGACTACGTAAGCACCCTCTACCCCTAGTTTCTCTAGTACCTGGGCCACAACCTCAGTTAATGAGGCATCATAAACCCCTACTATCTGAAACCTGGCCCGGGCTGGATTAGTCAAGGGCCCCAGCATGTTAAAAACAGTTCGTATACCAATCTCCCTCCTGGGACCTATTGCATGCTTCATGGACTTGTGATAGATGGGAGCAAATAGAAAACCAATTCCAATCTCATTGAGAATGTGCTCCGTCTTTTGTGGGGACAGGTCAATTTTTACCCCCAGGGCTTCCAGCACGTCGGCACTGCCGCACTTGCTTGATACTGAACGATTGCCGTGTTTGGCAACAGGCAGACCTGCACCGGCTGCAACAAAACAAACAGCTGTAGATATATTGAATGTTCCGCTCTCGTCACCCCCAGTCCCACATGTATCCACCAAAAAGGGATGCCTGGTAGTAAGCCTTTCTGCCTTGGCCCTCATTACCTGGGCACAGCCAAGAATTTCTTCGGCAGTTTCGCCCTTCATCCTCAATCCTGTTAAAAAACTGCCAATCTGGGCAGAAGTGGCCTTGCCATCCATTATCTCCTTCATTACCTCACTTGCTTCCTGGGAGGATAGGTTCTCCCTCCTAATAACCCTGCCAATGGCTTCTCTAATCATATTTCTCAGCTCCTCTCATCTCTTTAAAAACTACCTTGTTCAGTTTGCTCAGTTTTCTCAGCTTGCTCACTTAACTTACTTAACAGGCTGTGGGAAGATAAAATTTTTCAATATTTCCCTTCCATGCTGGCTTGCTATGGACTCTGGATGAAATTGCAGCCCAAAGGTTGGGTGTGTCTCATGCTGCACTGCCATGATAGTTCCCTCGCTGCTGACAGCTGTTACTTTAAGGGCCCTGGGGAGGCTGCCCTTTTCTATTACCAGGGAATGATAGCGGGCAACTGTTATTTCCCGGGGTATACCCTTTAAGATGCCCTGGTTTTCATGATAAGCAAGGGAGGTTTTCCCATGATAGGGTTCTTCTCCACGAACAACCCTGGCACCAAATGCCGAGCCAATACATTGATGACCCAGACAAACACCCAGAATAGGTACTCTGCCGGAAAAACGCCTTATCAAGTCTATACAAACTCCTGCATTTTCAGGAATGCCAGGCCCAGGGGATATCACTATCCTTTGTGGAGACATGCTTTCCAGGTCATCCAGGGACATTTGGTCATTTCTGACTACAATGATTTCTTCACCCAGCTCTCCAAAATACTGTACCAGGTTATATACAAAGGAATCGTAATTATCAATTATTAACAACATCATATCCCCCCATGATATCCGCTGCATTTAAAAGAGCCTGGGCTTTATTGCAGACCTCCTCATACTCCCTGCCGGGATCTGAATCAGCTACTATTCCTGCACCGGCCTGCACAAATCCCTCATTTCCCCTGGCAATTAAGGTGCGAATGGTGATGCAGGTATCCATATTTCCAGTAAAGCTTATATAACCTACAGCTCCACCATAGGGTCCCCTGCCAAGGGGCTCCAGCTCATCTATTATTTCCATTGCCCTTATTTTTGGTGCTCCTGATAAGGTTCCTGCCGGAAAGGAAGCCCTGAGCACATCAAAGCAGTTTAATTCATCTCTAACGGCACCTGTCACCCTGGAAACAATGTGCATTACATGTGAATAGTTTTCAATAGTCATGTATTCCTCCACCTTAACACTTCCATAACGGCTTACCCTGCCAAGGTCATTACGGCCCAGATCAACAAGCATCAGGTGCTCTGCCTTTTCCTTTTCGTCCTTTAACAGCTCTGCAGCCATGAGTTTGTCTTCCTCTATTGTTTTGCCCCTTGGCCTTGTTCCAGCTATGGGCTTTAATTCAGCAATGCCATCTTCCATTTTCACCATTATTTCCGGAGACGAACCAATCAGGGAAATATCATCAAAGCTCAAATAAAACATATAGGGAGATGGATTTATATGGCGCAGGGTGCTGTATATTGATATGGGCTCTTTATACAGCTTGAAGGCAGTCTTTCGTGAGAGAACAACCTGAAAAATATCTCCTGCGGCTATATATTCCTTTGCTTTTTTAACCATTTCCCTAAACTCTTGTGAGGTACAGCTGTGCTGGTAATTAACATGCTTTTTGCCGGTTATAAATCCCTTCCCCGTCATTGTTTTTGTTAGAGGTTTACTAAGAATGGCGGCAATTTCATTAATCCTTGCAACAGCCCCTTCATAGTCCTTTTCAGGATTATCTCCCGCCCTCGTATTTACTACAACCTTCATTGTCTGATTTACATGGTCAAAAACTACTACAGTTTCGGCAAATACAAAAAAACAATCGGGGTACCCTGTATTCTTATCTGCAGGTCTGGGAAGCCTTTCCCAGTAACGTACCATATCATAGCCCAGATAACCAACTGCACCACCACTAAAGGGCGGCAGCCCGGGGATTCTTGCAGGTGTAAACCTCTTAAAAATTTGCTCCAGATCCTTTAAAGGGTCTTTACTTTCGTGTTGGGTTGTTTTGCCTTGTTCAGTTATGGTTACTACTCCTTCTTTAGCCTGAAATAACATGGAAGGCTCAAATCCAACGAAGGAGTACCTTCCTACCCGCTGCCCCTTTTCCACACTTTCCAATAAAAAGCTGTAGGGACCACTCCCTAGTTTTAGATATACCGACAGGGGAGTTTCCAGGGCTGCTGAATATTCACCGTAAACCGGAATTAGGTTTGCACTTTCAGCTAATCTTATAAAATCCTCCTTGGATTGCATGACCATGGTTTTCATAAAGCCTCACCTCATCTCTTCTCAAAATAAAAAAGCCTTTCATCCTGTTTAAGGACGAAAAGCTAGTTTCCGCGGTACCACCCTCATTTGGCTAATAAAAGCCCACTCATTACAAATACGGGATTGTAGAAAACATCCGATATCTGCCTTTTTTTAACGGTAAAGGTTCCGGCAGGCTGCTACTCTTGCTTTAAAAACTTTAAAGCAATTTGGACCTGCGGCTTGTGGGTCCATTCACCATGCCCGTTACACGCCAGGATTCCACCACCCCCGGCTCTCTGCAGTGTCTGCAACAATGGCTACTATTCCCACGCATTGCCTTTGTCTTAAAGTTATATTTTACTTATTATATGATTCTAATAGTAGTAATGTCAAGAAAAAAGTTTAGAAGTTTTGTTTTGTATTTGTTTTGAAGCTTGTAATGTAAAAAAATATTAATGGGGCGCAAAGCTTGAAGTTTTGCGCCCTGTTGCTTATTCTGCTATGTTTTCTTTTCCCTTACAAATTATAGCTGTTATGGTTCTTACAAGCTGATTGCTTCAGTTGGACACTCGTCAATACAAGCTTCACACTCTGTACATTCTTCTTCATTGCATACTGCAAATTCTTCAACTACAAGTGCATCAAAAGCACAAGCGTCTACACAGGCTCCACAAGCATTACAAAGATCCTTATCAATTTTAACTGCCATACTTTATCCTCCTAAAATTTTTTATATGAACGTCCTTGCGTCCATAACATAGTGGTTTCTAAAAACAATTCTACCCCCAAGCAGTAATTCTTGTCAACATGGAAGTATTATTTTTCACAAAACAAACCTGCCAGTGCCAGCACCTCTTACAGTGCGTATTGCAATGGCAGAAAATGCTAGACCTGGCAGGGTGCCAGGCCTTTGACATGGATCTAAAGTTTTGGCCTTTTATACCTTCATCATACCATGGGATTTCTCATGAAAGACATGAAAATTACAGCTATGTAACCTGCCAGGAGCAGTCCGCCCTCTAGACGGCTTACACGATAATCGGTTTTTAGTATAAGGTACATGAGAAAAGCCGCACCTACCATTATTGGAAATTCAAAGGTTACAAAGGACCATTGTACTGATACAGGCTGAATAATTGCCACCACGGCCTGTACAAAAAGGACATTAAAAATGTTGCTGCCAATAACATTTCCAATTACCATCTCCGGATAACCTCGAACAGCTGCCACGATTGAGGTTGAAAGTTCAGGGAGGGAAGTTCCTACTGCTACCAGAGAAATTGCTATAACCCATTCAGAAACCCCAAAGGCAAGGGCTATTTTGGCTGCCGATTCCACAAGGAGGTGCCCTCCCAGCATGAGAAAGGCAATACCAGCCATGATTCTAAGCAGGTCAAGTTTTTTGTTGGTTCCGGGCTGCTTTAAATCAACATCACATACAGTATTGAGTAATTTATTATTGTAGCCTCTAATCATGATTACTGCATAGGAAAACAAATATATAAAAAATCCTCCCAGCAAGATCATGCCATTGACTCTTGTTATCGTACCTGATAAAGCGAAGATAAGATAAACTACAAAGGTCAAAATCATTACAGGCATGTCCTTTTTAAGAAACTTCCACTGAATGGGAATAGGCATGAGCAGGGCTGTTAGACCTACTATTAAACCAATATTTGCTATATTGCTGCCCACTATGTTCCCAAGACTTATTTCGCCCCTGCCATTAACTGCCGCAAGCAAAGAAACTACAAGCTCTGGTGAAGAGGTTCCCATGGCAACAACAGTCAAGCCAACCATTCCTGTACTGATACCTAGCGACAGGGCTAGACTGGCTGAGCCTTTTACAAGATATTCACCGCCAAAAAAGAGCAGTATCAAGCCGACAATGCCAAAAATAATATCAAGTATCAATTAGTGCCACTCCCATAAGAAAAATTTATAATACTCTACCACGTACCAAGTGTCCGTACTATTTTATCAACGGACATCAAGTTGCTGATTAGTTCAACCAGGCCAATGAATAGCAAGTTTCATTCTGCCACTGCCATTTAAGTTGTCCTCAATGGCTGATAAATATGAGCATCCATCAAGAAAATATTAGCTTGATAAGATAATAGGTTTTAACAGTGTTATTTGGCAGCCTTTAAACCAATAAAAAAATACAGATGACACGCTAAAGAGTAACAACAACAATAATAAAATAAGCCCTGCGGTAAAACAAGGCTTATTTTAAATTAAATGTGATACTATTGAGGTTTTATCACTACTAGAAACATTTTAAATCTTTCAACTGCATCCAGGGCGTGGGGAATATTTGCCGGCATCACAACTACTTCTCCTGCCTTTGCCAGCACTTTTTCTTCACCAATGGTTATTTCAGCTGTTCCATCCATTATATATACAAGGGCATCACCTGAGGCAGAATGGGAACTGATTCCTTCTCCCTTGTCAAAGGCAAAGAGGGTCACACTCAAGTCTTTCCTTTGTGCAATGGTCCTGCTTATAACAGTACCTTCCTTGTATTCAACTAAATCTTTCATGACAAGTGCCTGTGAAAATGGAATATTCTTAATTAAAACCTGTTCCATACTAATCATCTCCTTCTGTTTCTTTTTTTATTATTCTACTTTAACAAAATAATATTTACAGTGATTTTTGTCACAGCATTGTAAATTTATTAAGAAAATTTGCCAGTTATTTTTTAGACTACTCCCTTTTCGAGAAACAAACCCTTATATACATGATCTGACTTTATTATGTGATTTTGAACCCAGTCAGCAATAAATTCTATAATTTCCATGGTTATTTTATTCTGGTTGTCATCTATGTTTTTGGTCTCCACTTCAATAATCTTATCAACAAAAGCCTCATGCTGCTTTTTATGAGCCTCGTAATCCTTGTAACTAAATTTCTCCATAAGCTCCTCTTCATGTTTGAAATGATAAGCTGTATAGTTTTTCAGTTCAGCCAGGACTGCCATGATTTTATCATAACTGTCTATTCCTGCTCCATTGGAAACAACCCCAAACAACTGGTTTCCTAAAAAAAATAAATGCTGATGCTGTTCATCAATTGATGAAATGCCTGTATTGTACTTATCATTCCATTTAAATATCATACCTCTCATGCCTCCTTGATTATTTATTGTGGTAAAATTATCATTTTACGTGATAAATTAAGTATATCACTATTCAAGAACCATGAAAATTATAAGATTGATTTTACCGCAAAAATAGTATTTACTATGAAAAACATGAACCCTTGCAATGTATAAGCCCCCTTTATAGATTATATCCATACGGCATTTCTATAAAATTCGAGGTTTTTCCAGTAGAATCAGGATTGTTATGTGATATAATATACACTGTATTTATACTATAAAGAGGAGCAGTGACTTGTTTTATGACAATGATTATTCAGGGAATAATACTGGGCATTATTATTGTTCTGCCAGGAATGAGCGGTGGTACCGTATTTTTAATATTTGGCATCTATGAGCAGGTTATTAGAGATATAGCAAGGCTCAATCTCAAACCCTATTTACCCCTGTGCTTAGGATTAATCCTTGGTGTTTACCTGGGAGGCCTGGCCTTTACATTATTCTTCCAATTCTACAGGGATGCAACTGCTGCTTTCCTGCTAGGCTGTCTTCTTGCCTCGGTCAAACCCGTTGTTAGCTGCTGCCCAAAACCCGATAAAAAGGGAGTACTTGCCATGGTCCTTGGGATAATTACTGGCTTTGTCCT
>JAGXSK010000219.1 GCA_018333845.1 Clostridia bacterium
CACATGGTATTGGCCGTTCCCATCATTTGACAAGAGCCTGGACCAGGGCAAACACTATTCTCAATCTCTTTAAATTCTTCTTCGGTAATCCTTCCAGCCTTAAATGCACCTGTTGCAACTTCTATTGTATTTACGTCTACATTTTGGCCCTTGTATCTTCCTGTTTCCATTGGTCCGCCAGTAACAATAATAGTGGGCAGATTTAACCTTGCTGCTGCCATCAGCATGCCAGGAACAATCTTGTCACAAGAGCCTAAAAGCACCATTCCGTCTATCTGATGAGCTTCAATCATCAGTTCTACACTGCTGGCAATAACATCTCTACATGGTAAAATATACTTCATGCCCTTATGACCCTGGGCAATACCATCACATGGCCCAATGGTCCCAAACTCTACTGGCATACCTCCAGCTTCACTTATTCCTTCTCTAACAGCTTGAGCTACCTGGTTCAGGTTAAATTGACCCGGGCAAACTGTGTTCCATGAATTTGCAACAGCTATTATTGGCTTTTTCAGATCGTCATCCGCATAGCCCATTCCTTTATATAGTGCTCTTGTAAGTGCACCAGCCGGGCTGTTTCTGAATTCTCTACTTCTCCAATCCATAGCATAATCCCCCATTTAATATCAAGTAATATCAAGTTTTTTGATTAAAGCTGACCTTTTACCTGGGCATTAACCTTCAATAGACACCAGGTTAAATATATTAATCCTCTTGCCTTTTTCATTAATTGCATAAATGGCTTTAACAGCATCTGCTGCCTCAACTTTTACAGGCATATAGCCCATCTCATTTGAGCCGACAGCAACTTTAGCAACAATTTGAATGTCTTCATCACTTAACGAACATATTTCATCTAATGTTATTGGCACTCCTATGGCCTTTGCCAGATTCACCGCTTCTGTTATCTCTTCTTCTGGTCTGCCTTCCAATTCTAATAGACATAGATTACCATAGCCCACAAGTTCCCCATGGTATTTTTTATGTGCCTCATCTATATTAGTAAATCCAAAATAGATGGCATGGGCTGCAGCTCCCCTGCATTTGTCACCGCCTAATACACTAGACATCCCCGCATGCCATATAATTGCATCAACAACCTGTTCTAGTGCATGAGATGATTCGTTTTTCTCAACGGACACCTTAGCATCGGGCCCAAACTCAACTATGACATCATAGCAGGACTTTGCAAGACCAACAGCTGCAATAGTCCAGCTGGTTTTGGGTATCCTGCTTGTTGTTGCACGCAGTTCATACCATTTTGCTAACGTATCTCCCATGCCGGCAAATAATAGTCTATCAGGAGCACTGGCTATAATTTCAGTATCGGCAAAAATAGCCTGGGGAATGGCTGCATCTAGGCAATTCTCTAAATAGAAACCCTCTGGCGTATGGATAATTGATAGAGGCGTAAAGGGTGCACATGTAGCTGCAATAGTGGGAACAGTCACAACCGGCAGCCCAGCTTTATGAGCCACAACCTTGCCTGTATCTAAAGATTTTCCTCCTCCAATGCTAATAATTAAATTAGCCCTTGAGGATGATACCTTTTCTGATAATCCGTTAATATTGTCCCATGAACACTCTCCTCCGTACCAGAAGGTGTCAATAATCTCCATGCCGGATTGTTCCAAGCTTTTGACCAACCTATCTTTTACAGCTGCCAGTGACTTTTCCCCAGAAATCAAAATTACCTTATCTCCTATTGGCTTACAAACATCTCCAATTTGTTCTAAAACTTCTTTTCCTCTAAAATATTTTGGTGGTAGAAATATAGTATCCATCTTCCTACTCCTTTCAATTACAATTATTCTATGATTTTAAATATGCTTTACTAACTCCTTTATCTAAAAAGCTGTGGTAAGAATAAGGATATTTTTGGAATATAAGTCATGATAAACAGGCCTATTATCATTGTAAGGATAAATGGTAAAATACCTCGTGACATCTTTTCCAAGGAAACTCCCGATATTCCCGAGGCAACAAACAGATTTACCCCTACTGGGGGTGTCATGAGACCAATTTCTGCGCCTATGACAAGAATTATCCCAAAATGAATAGGATTAACTCCTAAATCCATTACAATGGGCAAAAATAATGGTGTGAAGATAATAATTAGGGACAAGGTTTCCATGAACATACCAGCAAAAAGAATTGCAATATTTATTAAAGCCAATACTACTAACTTATTTTCTGAAATGCTTAATAGAGCCTGGGCTAACATGGTAGGAATCTGGTACATTGTTATAAGTTTGCTAAAAGCCGCAGCCATCCCAACAATTATTATTACACTTCCCGTTACCATGGCTGATCTAACGAAAACCCCAGGTATGTCCTTCCACTTAAGTTCCTTATATACAAATAAACCTACTATTAACCCATATGCCACTGCCACTACTGCAGATTCCGTTGGAGTAAATATACCACCATAAATACCACCTAAAATTATGACAGGTGCTAGAAGGGCCCAAATAGCCTCCCGCAATACTTTAAGAAAATCCTTGAATATAAAAGGTTCATTGGAACCCTTGTAGCCATTTTTTCTAGCTATAAAATATGCAGTAGAAAGTAATATTACAGATATAATTATTCCCGGAATAATACCCGCTAGAAACATTTGTCCTATAGAAACACTGCCAACTACTCCATAAATAATCATTGGAATGGATGGAGGAATAAGAATCCCTAGTCCACCACCTGAAGCTGCAACTGATGCAGAAAATGTTTTGCTATATCCCTTTTTAATCATGGCTGGTATCATCATGCAGCCTATAGCTGCAACTGTTGCAGGGCTTGACCCGGAAATAGCAGCAAAAAAGGCACATGCTAAAATTGTAACCATGCCAAGGCCACCAATATATCTCCCAACAAGAGCATTTGCCACATCAATTAATCTTCTTGACAGGCCTCCAGTCTCCATGAGAGCACCTGCCAAAATGAAAAAGGGAACTGCCATTATAGTAAATGAATCTACTGCAGAAAAGAGGTTTTGAGATAAAAATGTAAAAGGTATTCCCCCTACCCATAGAGCTGCCATGGTTGCAACTCCAATGGTAAAAGCAATGGGAACTCCCATAAGTAAACACACAATGAAGGTCAACGCTAAAACTAATGGTGCAGACAACTTTTCTTCCCCCCTCTAATCAATTGCAATTTTTCTCTCTTCAAAGTCTCCGCTTTTAATTTCTTTAATCCTGATAATAAGCTGTTGAACCAATCTAAAAGACATCAATGCAAAGCCAATAGGAATAGCAGCATAAACATACCCCATGGTTAATCCTACAGCTGGAGAGGTTTGGCCATGGCTTAAAATCATGGCTGCAACTTTTTGTCCTTGAACAGTCATAACAGCTGTAAGGAAAAGCCAAATGCCATCAGATACTAAACCTAGCCAGGCTGCTGCTTTAACTGGAAGAAAGATTTCTGCTACCTGAACTCTAATGTGCTTCCTATGCTTTATAGCCATACTGGCAGCCAGATAAACAAGCCAAACAAAGCAGTACCTTGCCAGTTCCTCACTCCAGGAAAGAGAATAATTTAAAACAAACCTGGATAGTACCTGAAAGAAAGTTAATGCTGTCATTGTCATAAAGATCAACACACAGGATACTTCCTCAAAGTATTTATCAAGCAGCTTTAATGCAGTCAATTAAAATCACCTCTATTCATCGATAGTACATACAGATATGCTAATATGATTTTTAAAAAAGAGGGATCTTATAATAAGACCCCTCTGAAATTAACAGTTCATTACTTACTGCTGACGGGCTTTTTCAATTTGCTCAAATAATTGGGCAACCAAATCTTCTCCTACTTCTGCTGTATACTTTTCTATAACAGGTTTAACAGCAGCTTGAAATTCAGCTCTAGCCTCATCTGTTAGATAGGTTATGGTCATACCATTAGCTTCTAGATTAGCTAGACTGTTTGCTTCTCTTTTTCTAATTTCTTTTCGCTGCCAATCATTTGCATAAGCCGCAGCTTCTTTGATTAAAGCTTGTTCTTCAGCTGATAACCCATCCCAGAATATTTTACTCATCAAGTAAACAAAGGGAGTATATACATGGTTTGTTATAGAAACATGATCCTGAACTTCATAAAACTTGGAAAGCTCAATTGTGATTAGTGGATTTTCCTGACCATCAACAGTTCTTTGCTGCATGGCTGTGAATAATTCTGTAAAGGCCATTGGAGTTGGGTTTGCACCTAAAGCTCTCCAGGTATCCAAGTGCACCTTATTTTCCATGGTTCTGATTTTCAAACCTTCTAGATCTTTAACACTGGCTACAGCACGTTTACTATTGGTCAAGTTACGAAAACCATTCTCGTTAAATCCAAGCCCAATTAGCCCTTGAGCTGGAAGCTTATCAAGCATTTGTTGACCAAAGGGGCCGTCCAGTACGAAATCAGCAATTTCTCCATTTTCAAATAGAAAAGGAAAGTCGAAGATCATGTATTCTGGAATAAAGTTTGCTAGAGGTGAGGTAGATGTTAAAACCATTTCCAATGTTCCTAATTGTAGAGCTTCCATAGCTGTCCTGTCATCACCTAATTGTCCGCTATGATAAACCTCTACTTTAAATGCATCTGTCTTTGATTCAAGATATTTTGCAAATTCTAGTCCTGATAAGTATGCTGGGTGTTTATCATTAACACCGTTACTAATTCGTATAGTTTTTACCTCCTTGGGCTCTTCTTGTGGCTGAGTACTTCCTCCACCAGAATCCTTTG
>JAGXSK010000220.1 GCA_018333845.1 Clostridia bacterium
GCAGCAGGAAAAATACATTCTGATATTGAGCGCGGTTTTATTAGAGCTGAGGTAATAAGCTATAGTGACTTTAAAGAATGCGGCAGCATGGCCAGGGCCAAGGAACTTGGCAGGCTTCGCCTGGAAGGAAAAGAGTATATTGTACAGGATGGTGATATAATTAATTTTAGATTTAATGTATGACTACCTTAGAATTCAGAATCCACCAAGGAAATGGCTAGATTTGTGGAATTTTGGGTTGCTCTTATTCTGACTACTGGCTTCTGTCTTCTGTATTTATTAGAAATTAAAAAGGAGAGGATATAAAATGTCAGCAAAAAAATGGCGGTGTACAGTGTGCAACTATATACATACAGGAGAAACTCCACCAGACAAGTGCCCTGTATGTGGTGTGGGCCCTGAGAAATTTGTTCTTGTCACAGAAGAAACAGTGGACGAGGCTAGAAAAAGAGAACTGCAAAATATATGTTTTGGTATTTCTTATGGACTCTATGTGATATGCTCCAAGGATGGAGCCAAATTCAACGGGCAGACCGCCAACAGTCTATTTCAGATAACTAGTGACCCAATTCAGGTGGCAATAGGCATAAACAAGAATAACCTGACCCATGATTATATCAAGAAAAGCGGAGTATTTACAGCAAGTATTTTAAGTCAAGAAAACCATGACCTGGTGAAGCACTTTGGTTACCAATCAGGCAAAGAAGTGGATAAGATGAAAGGTATTAAGTTTAAGCTGGGTGAGAAAACTGGAGTGCCTTATATTCAAAAAACCTTGTCGTATTTGGAATGTGAGGTTGACTGGGAAAAGTCTGTAGATGTTGGCACCCATACATTGTATGTTGCCAGGGTAATAGGCGCAGATAAACTGGAGCAGGGTGAGCCAATGACCTATGCTTACTACAGGGCAACCCGCTAATTTTTGTATCTAAAAGCCCACCACTTTGGTCTGTCCCTTTTTGGCATGTGCAGACGAAATTTTTTGCCAGTAATTAACTTGAATACATAATTGCCCCTCTTTTATCAAAAAATAGATTTAGAGGGGTGTTTTTATGTTTTTTTTTCCTAGACTGAGAAAGCCTAAACAGCAAAATAAATCAAACTCAATCTCAAGCTTAAAATCAAGGGGAAAACAGAAGTGTCCCGGGGATGAGCCCGCACTTCCTGTTTTCAAAAGCCTTGAAAAGAACCTGGAAGAGGTCCAACATAAGCTTGGCAACAGTACTGATATAGTTGTCAGGCGATTTGTTATGGGTAAGGAGAATAACCATGCAGGAGCACTTATTTATGTTGATGGCTTAGTGGATAAAGACATGGTACATGAACAGGTTTTAAAACCATTAATATATTCTACTGATCCAACTGACCTCATAATGCATGGATTTTTTAAGGATACGTTTAAAAGATTAGAAAATACCGGCATATTAGTAGCAGATACAAGGGAAGAAAAGTGTATAAATAAGGCACTGGAAAATGTTTTAGAGGGGCAGACCCTTGTTATTCTGGATAGAATCCCAAGTGCCTGGATATTAGATACAAGGGGATGGCAGTCCAGGGCAATTCAGGAATCCACTGAAAATCCTATTATTAGGGGACCCAAGGAAAGCTTTGTAGAGACACTTAGACTAAATACAGCCATGCTTCGCAGAAGAATACACTCTCCTGATTTCCGCATAGAGGAAAGGGTAATAGGAAAGGTTACTAAAACAGCAGCTGCAGTATGCTATATTGAAGGAATTGTTGACCCAGATGTAGTTAAAGAAACATACAGAAGATTAAACAAAATTGAGATTGATGGAGTATTAGATACTGGATATCTGGAAGAATTAATGCAGGATCATCCCTTTACGCCCTTTCCTTTAATGGCACATACAGACAGGCCTGATAAGGTTGCTGCTAATCTGCTGGAAGGCAGGGTAGCAATAATTGTAGACGGCAGCCCGGCAGTATTAACTGCACCTTCAGTTTTTATGGAGTTTTTACAGGCGTCAGAGGATTATTATGAAAGGTTCATTGTCTCCACATTGCTAAGATGGATCAGGATATTAGCCTTGTTTATTGCTCTTACCTTTCCTGCATTATATGTTGGGGTTGTGGGATACCATGTGGAGACGCTGCCGCCTTCCCTGATGGTAAGCATAGCAGCTGGAAGAGAGGGAACGCCTTTCCCTGTAGTTGTAGAAGCATTTCTTATAGGTGCCAGCTTTGAGATCCTCAGAGAGGCAGGATTAAGACTGCCAAAGCAGGTAGGTCAGGCTGTTAGTATAGTTGGTGTCCTGATAATTGGCCAGGCAGCAGTAGAAGCTGATATATTCTCTCCCATCATGGTTATAGTTGCAGCATTTACAGCCATAGCTTCCTTTACAATTCCTAACTACAGCTTTGCTTCTGCCTTTGTTCCCTTGCGTCTTATATTTCTTATTATGGCCTCATTATTTGGAGTCTTTGGTATTATGGTAGGGATAATAGCCATTGCAGTTCATTTAGCTGGTCTTAGGAGCTTTGGTGTGCCCTATCTTGCTCCAATTACACCGGCAAGGTTTGCAGGTGTTAAGGATACCCTGGTACGAGTCCCCTGGTGGTTTATGCGTAATCGTCCCGTTAGATTGACAGATAACGAAATTCGCCAGCCCAAAGGTCAAATGCCCAAAGAAAAAAAGCCAAAGCATCAAGGAGGTTAATCTGTGCAGGAAAAAATTTCTCTAGGACAATTTTCCAAATTAATAGCCGCAATAATAATTGCCACGGTTTTTCTAACCCTACCAAGAAGATTGGCCATAACTGCACAATGGGACAGTCCCTTTTCTTTACTAATAGGATATGGGGCTGCCTGGTTTATGGGCTTTATAGTTATATGGATCAGCTTAAAGCATCCGGAGGATACCTTTGTTGGCTACAGCAAGAAAATTCTGGGACCCTACCTTGGTTGGCTTTTTGGAGCAATGGTATTCCTGGTAATTATGAACCTTAGTGTATTAACTATAAGGCTGGCAGGGATAACTTATATAGTAGCAGGCTATACAAAGACTTCCATAATTATTTTTTCTGGTGTCACTTTATTCCTTGCTGTCTGGGTACTTAAAGAAGGCATAGAGGTACTTGGAAGGGTTGCTGAGATACTCTACATACCCCTGGTTTTATCAATTATTTTATTGGCTCTGTCAGTATTAAATAAAGTTGAATTGGATAATCTTTTGCCTGTACTTGCTTTTGGCCCAGAGCCTGTTCTTAAAGGAGCAGTATTGGCCTTTTCTACTGGGGTAGAACATGTTTTTCTTACAGGATTATTAATTTCAATGCTTCAAGACCTAAACAAAAAGGTTTATGCAGCACACTTATATGGAGTTTTCATTGGCTCTTTCATGATTTTGCTAATGGTTATATTTACAATAGGTGTCTTTAGTGTAGATGATGTAAAAAGATTTTACTTGCCCCCCTATCAGTTGGCCAAGGTGGTGGAAATTGGGTCATTTATAAATGGAGTTGAGGTAATCTTATTGGGAGTATGGACAATTGCAAGCTTCTTAGAAGTTACTATCTTTTTGTATATAAGCGTTATGATTATTAGTCAGCTTTTGAATGTAAGCTACAGGGATATTCTTGTCCCCCTGGCATATTTATTCCTGTTCATGTCCCTGGCGCCTGTGGATAATCATCAGGTTGAAAATGAGTTTAGCATTGTGGGTCAATATGGGATAATGCCACTGGCCCTGTTATTTGTTTTGATAATGGTGCCAGGGCAGTTAATCTATGAAAAAATCAGAAAAAACAAACATGAGTTAGAGGGTGATTCTAATAAATAGATATGCCCGTATTGCTAAGACAGGGTTTATTGTAATCTTGATAATATGTATTACTTCCCTGGTTGGGTGCTGGGACCTTGAGAACATAGAAGATCTAGCATTAGTTGCAAACATAGCTTTTGATGTAGGTGAATTTAAGGAATATAAGATAACTGTACAGATATTGCTGCCAGAGGCATTAGGTGGCAATGGCACAACTCAAGCGGCAGGAGAAAAAAGTCCCATGTTTGTGATTAGCGCAGAAGGGCAAACTCCCTTTGAAGCAAATCGTAAACTGCGTGAATATGTTCCCAGAAGGCCTTTTTATGGAAAGACAATGTCGGTTATCATTGGTGAAGAGCTGGCTAGACAAGGTGTTCTGCCAGTATTAAATATACTGGAGACTGACCATGAGTTTAGACGCAGTAAAAAAATCTTTTTGGCCATTGGTCCGGGGGGCAAGATATTAGAGGGCAGGATTAGGGTCCTGGCCAATCCTGGAGATATGCCCAAGGGCTTTGCACTAGTTTTGCCTGGCATTTCAACAACAGTAATCCAGACGGTAGGCGACTTTATTACTCAAGCCGCCAGCAGTACCATGGAACCTGTAATGCCGGTAGTTAAGTTAATAGAGGATGACCCTGAAATAGGCGAGAATCCAGGGCTTAGGGTTGCCAGGACAGGTGCTTTTAAGGGAGATAAATTAGTTGGCTTCCTGGATGAAAAGGAAAGCAGGGGTTTATTATGGGTTCTTGGCAAGGCAGATGGAATATTAAACTTCCAGATTCCCGAAACCTTTGAAAGTGTTACAATAGAGCTTGGCAGAAGCTCCAGCTCTGTTAATGCAGTTATAGATGATGAGGGCAAGCTATTTGTTGATATAAACATCAGGACAGAAGGAAACCTTGCAGATCAGACAGGTTATGCTAATTTGAACGATCCGCAAATCCGCAGGAGTATTGAAAGAAGGTATGCAGAAACAATTAGACAGGAAATAAAAAGTGCTTTAAATAAAGCCCAGAAAGATTTAAAAACAGATGTCTTTGGTTTTGGGGGTGCATTCTTTAGAGCATATCCCAGGCTATGGAAGGATTCACTAGAGCCCATGTGGGATGATATCTATCCATATATACCAGTAAACATTTATGTTGAGGCACATGTTAGAAGTACTAATCTTACCATGGAAGCCCCGGTAATTGGGAGGTAATTAATAATGCCGTACCTTATTATAATAATGATCATAATATCTGGTTTGATCATAGTGCTGTTGGAACTTCCAAAAATGATAAAAGAAAAGAAAAAGAAAGAAATTATAGTATTTTCATTTTTGCTGCTGGCAGGCTTAACCCATGCCCTTATGCAGGGTTTGGGGATGGAAGTTTCAAGTAATATAGAAGTAGTCTTTAAGGTTATTGGTTACATAAGGGAGAGTTTAGGATGG
>JAGXSK010000221.1 GCA_018333845.1 Clostridia bacterium
TGGAGCGGGAAACGGGATTCGAACCCGCGACTTCAACCTTGGCAAGGTTGCACTCTACCACTGAGTTATTCCCGCAATTATTATAAAATAAATCAACCGTTATCCAGGGACGAAGCACTGCTATTGTCAATCCTGCATATTCAATGATGGTTTATCGTTGATAGCCATTGGATAAAATATTTACCTAGAAATATTAGCACTATATATATGTTTTGTCAAGTAAATTTGTGAATGCTAAATCCTATTATAAATCCTATTTCATAAATATATCTGGTTATCTTTTAGCTCGCCTCTTATTCTTCAACAACAAGCTTGATTGTTGAAACATGCTCAATATTATCAGATATGGGACAACGACTGTCAATTTCCTTTAAAAAAGCTTCCTTCTCTTCTCTAGTCATGGGTGCATCAATCTTTGTATAAACCCTAATATCCTGAAAACCTGGTCGCTGGGACTGGTCCTTGCCCAGTAAAACATCTGTATCTAAATCACCTTCTATCCTAACCTCCATACCTTTCAAGTCAATTTTTCTTTGCATGGCCATAATTCTACCTATAGTACATATACATCCTGCAAGGGAGAAAAAAAAGTATTCAAGGGGTGTTGGTCCCTCATTCTTGCCTTTCATAGCTTCTGGCTGGTCAATTACCATTTTAAAGTTTCTTGCCTCAACATCAATAGTAAACTGATCTTTTAATGATGCTTTAACATCAACGGTTTTTTTTGGCATATGTATCCCCTGCTTTCATTTATTTTTTAAACAGCATATGATTAGTTTATCACAACATGTCCAGATTATAAAGAAGACTTGGTTCAGGTGAGGTTTTAACCCCACCTGAACCTTAGCCGCACTTATTTCGAGCTTATAGCCTGTTAATCCCCATTAGCTGGGGACATTCCTGTCCCCAGGAATGTCCCAGACTTCAGCAGGTGTGTCCCCTTTCCTTGACTGGATCTTACAGGCTGTGCGAAGATAAAACGCCTCATGAATTATTTAATTAATTATTTCTGGTTTACTGGAAGATATACCGATATTTGCTGGTAAAAATTCTAACTAAACAGTACATACTAATATTACCTAGAGATTTTCTGATTAGCTTTTCATAAAATTTAGATGCAGGAGGATAAAGAATGGTTCTAAATACAGATACAAAAAAAGATGCAAGACAGGCACAGCTTAATGTTGAAGAAGCTTATGTCTTATGGGATATGACCAATGTTATTTATGCTGGAATTGACATGGCGCAAATATGGGGTGTATATGTACACGACCCGGATTTAAATATAATCTTGCAAAGGGCCATAGATAAGTTCAAAAAACGCTCCAAGGATTTAGAAAAAGAGTTAAGAAAGTATTCCATTGATGGCCCCACGCAACCTAGAGCAGATAAATTGAACGTGGACACCAATTCAGAATTATTGACCGATGAAAACATAGGTAAATATTTATTGCTCTTTCTGCAGGAACAAATAGAACTGCTGTTTAAATCAATTCGCAACTCAACTACAAATGATGCCATTAGAGCTATGTTTATCAAATTTCTTACAGATGTCATAAGTGATCTTGATATTTTAATCAAGTATCTAAAAATAAAGGGTTGGATAGGAATTCCCCCCATATACCCGAATATCCCTGTTTCACAAACAGAGAAAGCAGATACAGGAGAAATCTTTCACCTGTGGGATCATCTCACTTTCAGATATGATAACATTTATCAAACACAGTACTGGGTTCAGCATGCAAATGATGCTGACTTTAAGACCTTACTGAAAAAAGGTCTCCAGGATACATTAAAGGTTCAAGTAAAAAAATTAGAGCGAGAGCTTACCAAATTCGGTGTCCCATTGCCTCAAAGACCGCCATCTGTAATAGCTAGTACTGGAACTACAAATATGGAGGATGCCTATATGTTTAGGATTCTCTTTACCGGGATGATAGGTGCCGCCTGGATGCACGCTTTAGCCCTTAAACAATGTTTTACCAATGACAGGCTGCGGGATATATTTAAAGATTTACTGGTTCAGGAAATAAATATTGTAGATAAGATGATTCTTTTTGGAAAGACAAAGGGTTGGCTGGGAATCGTTCCTCAATATAGTCCAAAGTTGTAATGTAAGTTAAAATAGCATTTTAAAAGAGAGGATTACTTGATAAGCCAACCCTCTGCTATTTACATCACTTAGCTTTACACTCTTTAATTCTTTACCAGATATTCTTTTAAATCCTAAACTTATTTACAATGTCTTGGACCTCCTGGGCAAGCCTTGACAGGTTCTGGCTGGCAGATGCAATTTCTTCCATGGCTGCAGACTGTTCCTCTGTTGCTGAAGAAATGTTTTGTACCTGTTCAGAAACATTTTTGCTCCCTATATCAATCTCACTAACTGCAGACACAATTTCCTGACTGCCGCTTGCTATCTGTTCTATTGAAGCTGATATGTCCTTGATTTGATCAGACACCTGATTAACAAGTTCCATAATTTGCTCAAATTTATCCCCGGCAGTACTTACAATGTTTACACCCTCTTGAACACCCTTTTCACTTATTTCCATTGCTGAGTTTGCATTTTCTATGTTAGTCTGATTGTCATTTATTAAGTCAACAATTTTTTGTGTGGCTTCATTTGTCTGTTCCGCTAATTTTCTTACCTCTTCTGCCACTACTGCAAAGCCTCTTCCTGCATCCCCTGCCCTTGCAGCTTCAATTGCAGCATTAAGTGCAAGGAGATTTGTCTGGTCTGATATATTATTGATAACCCCTACAATATCATTAATTTGTTTGGAGCTGGAAGTAACTTTAGTGAGGGCTTCTTTCATGCCCCATGAAGCTTGTCCTATGCTATCCATTTGCTTTATGGCTTGTCTTATGGACTCCCGGCCTAATTTTGTAGTGTCTACAGCTTTTTCACTGAGTTGAGCAGCAGTATCAGAATTTGCAGCAACGCTTTGTATGCCTGCAGAGATTTGCTCTACTGTAGCAGAAGTACTTTGAACAGCAGTAACCTGCATATCAACGCTGGCATTTGCTTCCTGTGCCGATTTTGCTATCTGGTCAGCAACACTGGAAGATTCCTCTGCAATGGCTGCTAGTTCCTCTGATGCCGAAGAAGTATCAGTTGCCGATCTGGAAGATTTGGAGACAAAATCTCTTAGGTTTTTAAGCATTCTATCATATGAATGGGCTAAAACTCCTATTTCATCCTTGCGTCTTAAATACCCATCAGGCACCTTGCTTGTCAAGTCACCATCTGCAATAGCTTCTGCAATCCTTACAGATTCACCTATTGGCTTTGTTATGGAACGACCTATAACACTTCCCAGAACAATTGCAATAATAACTGATGCAGCAAGGATAATTAATGTTATCCTTTTAGCGTTCTCCATATGGAGATATAGTTCATTAGACATTTTAGTCATTTGTCCTTTATTGAAGTTAGAAGTTTCAACCAAAATAACTTCCATTTCAGTAAACAGGGGGATGGCCCTGGCAACTAAAATATTAAAAGCTTCTTCATTATATCCCTGTCGGCTTAAGTTAAAGGCATCATTTGCCGCTTGATCATACTGTTGATTTAACCTGCCAATGGTTTCTGCCTGTTCTATTCCAGTATCTGTATAAGAAAGGTCGTAAAGCTGCTGTACAGCCTCTTCAGTAAACTTTACAGCCTCCTGATAATTTCTATAATAAGTCTCATTCCCTGATAATAAAAAACCCCTTAGGTTCAATCCCTTCTTCAACGTGCCTTCCACAACATCTTTAGCGGCAATTACACCAGGATAGTTTAGTTCTAGGATATTACGTTTTAACTCCTCGTTCTTATTATAATTATAATAAGAAACACCACCAACAACGGCTAACATTATAACTAACAAAGAAAACCCGATAAGTATTCTCATGCCAATGTTAATTTTCAATTTTCTCTGCCCCCCAATATAAACTTTTTTTCCTTTTTTCTTATAAAATCTTGGTTAGATCGCCTTTTTTTAACCTTAGTTCATCAATAAAATTACAAGCAGTTCACCTCTTCTGTACTTTTATATTTAGGACAATAAAATAATACTAGTACTCTAAAAGTCTATATCACTTTGTATTTTTACAAGCCTTCCAGATCATAGTCTTAGATTTTGCTTGGAGAGGCAAGCCTTTAATCACCACCTTTTTTGCTTTGCTTTCTTAAAAAATTTACATAAACTCCAACTACAAAACCATTTAGGAATTATCCTTTTCAAGTTCATGCAAAAAAAGTATTGAACCATGAAGGGCTTTTGTTTCTATGCAAAGATCCGCGGTAAAGCTTAACACCATATTATTAGAAACCTTCCCTATTTCTGAAAATAGGTTTGGTTTTATATGCTCAAGGATTTTTTCCCTGATACGTAACACCTCTTCTTTTCCGTTGGTAATTTTTAGAATAGTCTCTTCTAGTGGCGTAACTGTTTTTGAACAGTAAAAGCTGACAACATTTCTGTAAATCTTGACCCATACATCCTCGGGCCCCTTGCCAAAATATTCAAGATGAAGTTGAACCGCAAGCTTTTTAAGCTTCTTTTCAAGAATGGAGTTTGTTTCAACCAAAGTTAATGACCTCCTCTGTAAACAATAGTAATAACAAGGCATCGCTATTTATTACTATGTATTAATATTATTTGGAATTATGTACATGCATTGTAATGCATAAAAAACACACCAAATTAGTCTGCATTATGCAGCATAATTTGGTGTGCTTAAAATCCGACCAACCTAAGCCTCGACCAAATAAACCATGAGGAAACACCTTAAAGCATTATCCCTAATAGTGGCCTTAAAAAAATTCTATAAGTTTCTTAACATGTTGTTTATGTATAGTTTTGAAATATAATAATAGTTTTTTCGACATTTAAATGGAAAATCCTCCATTCAAGCAATTTATTTGACAAATTTATGAAAATATCCACTCAACAAAAAAACACCCAATTTCTTGAGTGCCCTGATTTGTCTGTTTTGGTGCGGCAGAAGGGATTTGAACCCCCATGAGCGTACACTCACTAGAACCTGAATCTAGCGCGTCTGCCGATTCCGCCACTGCCGCATGTTCACGTTAATATTTTAGCATCATTATATATAAATGGCAATTAAAATCAACACCCTTTCAACAAGAACAAAATAATCTTTCTTCGCTGACGCTGAAGAATATTAATGCTTTAATTTTAATAATTTAATACACCTGAAATAGTATTTTATTTCAAGTATAAAATATTTCTCTTCTTCCTAGTTCTGATTTACCAAACACACTAACTAAAACTTGGTAACCAGAATATTATCTCAAAATATGCTTTCTAATAATTTCTGGATCTTTATCAATGATTGCAAGTAATCTTTGGGCTGTTCCACTAGGAATATTTCTACCACCCTCCCAGGCCTCTACTGTTTTTACTGAGACTCCAAGTACGTTTGAGAAAACTGCTTGACTCAAGCCTGTCTTTGCTCTAATCTTTTTTATTCTATCGGCCTTATAAGTAGGAACAGCTACAGTCTTTATTACCTGTCTCTTGGCCTTTATATTTCCCCTTTCATATTCAACTGCTTCATTTAAACCTTTAATGATACTTTCGCCTAACTTCATAATATCACTTCCCTTCCAATTCTTTCTTCAAAACATTAACTAAAAAACGCATCTGCTTCTTATCATTTTCAGTCAAATCTTCTTTGGTACTTTTAGTATATGCAGTCAACAAATAAATCTTTTTATAAAAAGCAAAATCAATGTAGATACATCTGATGCCTGTTCTTTTTCCTTTCTTACTAGTCAACCAACGAACTTTTCTCAAACCATCTGTTCCTGGAATTACAGCTCCACTTTTAGGACTTCTAGATAAATACAGTTGAAGCTTCCTTAAATCATCATCATCTAATCCAGCTGCTGACCAGTTTTTATCAAACTCTGGTAATATAATAAATTCTCGCATCAAATCTATCACCTGCATTTTCATTATACCCTATTAAATAGGGTATTGCAATTACTTGAAAAAAAGTACATACATCAAGTAGTCCATAGGTTGATATAACAACCTGCTA
>JAGXSK010000222.1 GCA_018333845.1 Clostridia bacterium
GCAAAGAGGATTGAATTGTCAACCATTGGCTTTATGGAATATATTGGACCAACAATAAGCCTGTTTTTAGGGATATTTGTATTCAAAGAGGATTTCACCAAAATCCATTTTATCAGCTTTACCTTTATCTGGATAGCAATAGCAATCTACTCTTTTGCAAAATATTCAGCTTTTAGAAGAATTGAACAGCTCCAGTCAAAAGATAAGGTCCTGCAATCATAAATCATAAAAAATTTTAGATTATCTGGTAGGGTTTTACTTTCCCATTGTAGAAAATATTATAAAAGTGTTAAGCAACTAAAAAATTGGAGGTGTTATTGTGGCTAGAATTCAAATAATAACAGACAGCATGACAGATGTACCGAAGGAAATCAAGGACAGATACCAGATCAAGGTGGTACCTTTAAAGGTGCATTTTGGGGATGAAGAATACAGGGATGGTGTTGATTTGACATATTCTGAATTTTACAAAAAACTTTCTGAAACCAAAGAGCTGCCCAGGACCTCCCAGATTACTCCTCCTGAATTTGTGGAAGTATTCAAGCAGGGGTTAGCTGAAGGAAAGGAAATATTGTGCATTAATGGGTCTTCCCGGGCTAGCGGAACATACCAATCGGCTGTTCTTGCAAAAAATGAACTAGATAGTGATAAAATAGACGTCATAGATACCCTGAGCTTGTCCTTTGGCGGGGGCATGCTTGTTTATGAAGCAGCAAAAATGGCCGAGGATGGAGCAGCAAGGGAGGAAATAGTTGAGAGGCTTAACGGTCTGCGATCAAAGGTTGACCACATATTTACAGTAGATACACTTGAGTATTTGAGAAAGGGTGGACGGTTAAACCCCATGAAGGCTACCATTGCCAACATTCTTAACATTAAACCAATCTTAACTGTGGTTGATGGGCTTGTAGAGCCCCTTGATAAGGTTAGAGGAAGTAAAAAGGTTATCCACAAGATGATTGGGCTTGCAAAACAAAGGGGAGGAGACTTCTCAAATAAGACCGTTGCCCTTGCCCATGCCATTATTCCTGAAAAGGCAGAGGTATTCAAAGAGGAGGTAGCAGTCCAGTTGAATCCCAGGGAAATAATATTTACAGAAATAGGCTGTACCATTGGAACCCATGCAGGCCCAGGTACATTAGCCATTTTTTATTTCAGGTAATATCTGCTCATTTTGCTAAAAATTGGATAAAATTATATGCTGGGGTACAATATATGCTGGGTAAAACTTATACATTGGAGTGAGAAAGGTGAAGTCTTTCTATGACTATAAGCAAATCTTGTCAGCATTAAAATATAAAGAAGGACTTCCCAAGGGAAACCTGGAGAATATATCCTTACTGTCAGAGCCACCCCATTATACTGCGGGACCAAATCTATACATAAAGTATTTTATCAACCAGTATGGAAAGCCCTATGATAAAAGCTGTGACAACTATGAGAAAAAACCCTTTGCCGCAGATGTTGTGGAGGGCAAAAATGATCCTATCTACAGGGCCCACTCATATCACACCAAGGTACCTTATAAAGCAATAATGAAATATATTCTCCATTATACAGAACCTGGAGATATTGTCCTGGACTGTTTTTGCGGAACTGGCATGACAGGTGTTGGGGCACAAATGTGCGGGTGTCCTGAAAATGACTTTGCGAGGCAAATTGAAGATGAAATGGGTGCCGTTAAATGGGGGGAACGGAGGGCTATCTTAAATGATCTGTCTCCAGCAGCTACATTTATTGCCTATAACTATAATATTCCTTTAAACGTACCATCCTTTCAAAAACAAGCCAGAGAGATTTTAGAAGAGGTAAAAAGTGAATGTTCCTGGATGTATTATACCAGGCATCTAGTAAACGGCTGCCTGCAGAAGGATGATCCAGGGGAGCCCCTTATGGGCTGGATTAACTATACCATCTGGTCAGACGTATTTCTTTGCTGTCACTGTGGTAAAGAGATTATCTTCTGGAAGGAAGCTGTGGACGCAACCACTGGGAAAGTCAAGGCAGATTTTTTGTGTCCCAGCTGTGAAAAACCGGTTAGTAAATCTAAAATGAAAAGGGCTAAACAGATTCCAGCAGTCATTAATTATTCAATAAAGGGAAAAAGATATGAGAAAAAGCCTGACAGTCACGACTTGGACATTATTAGACGTATTGAAGAAATGGAGATTCCTTACCTCGTCCCCCAATGCAAAATGCCAGAGGGTCACAATACAGCCCAGCCAAGAAAATCCCATGGCTTAAACCATGCACATGATTTTTATACGAAAAGGGCCCTGTATGTTTTAGCTGCCTTTGCTGACAGGGCCAGGAAAAAATCAAGGAGATTATTATGGTTTGTTACAGCTGTGACTGAGGGCTCTTCCAGGTTAAATCGGGAAAGACCGTCCGGTCTTCCCAGCAAGCTTAATGGAACACTATACATCAGTTCAATGGTAAGAGAAATTAATGTTTTGGATTTTCTCGGCAGAAAGGTAAAAAGATATAAGACTTGCAGTGGTCAGGGCCAGGTCATAATCCAGACAGATTCTGCTACAGATTTAAGCACAATTGCAGATAATAGCTGTGATTATATTTTTACTGATCCTCCCTTTGGAGGTAATATCATGTACTCAGAGCTAAATTTTTTATGGGAAGCCTGGCTTGGTGTATATACAAACAACCATTCAGAAGCAATTATTAACAAAAAGCAAAATAAGGAATTAAAGCAATATCAGGGGCTCATGGAAAGTTCCTTTAAAGAAATGTACCGTGTTCTAAAGCCAGGAAGATGGCTGACTCTGGTTTTCAGCAATTCAAAAAACCAGGTATGGAATGCAATCCAAGAGGCACTGCTTAAGGTCGGCTTCATCATTGCAGATGTTAGTATATTAAATAAAAAGCAGGGGAGCTTTATACAGGTTACAACTAATGCTGCCATGAAGGAGGATCTTGCTGTATCTGCATACAAACCAAAAATGCCTGCCAGTAAAATAAAGCTGAAGCCTGGGACTGAAGAAGGTGTATGGGACTTCGTAAGCAGATACCTGGAAGGCCTGGCAGCAGAGGAGGCTTCAGGCAAGGCAGTTATTAAGGAGAGGCAAAAATATACCATCTTTGATAGAATGGTTGCCTTTCATTTACAAAACAACTTTACAGTTCCCATGGGAGCAATAGAGTTTTTCAATGAACTGGACAGGAGGTTCATTAATAAAGAGGGACTGTACTATTTACCCTCTCAGGCGACCCCCTAATTATCATCACTCTTCTGGTGCTTTTCAGTCTGGCCCTTGCTGGCTGCTCACTTTTTGCAGCGGTAGATGAAGGGAAGAACAATAAACCGGAACAAGAAGAGGCTAAACATTAGAAGAAAAGGAGATTGACCTGGAAGAGCAAAAAAGGCTTGAGGAAGAACGCATTAGAGAGGAAAGACGGCAAAGAGAACTGTCATTGTACAGATGTAAAACTTGCTCCTGAGAGATATCTTTTCAGGAGTTTTGTTTTAATCCTCAAAAAAGTGGCAGCTAAATTAAACAAACGTGAAAATACAGGTGACCATGTATGTTATTTTCACATAATATAAAGTAGATTGGTATCTTCCTGGAGGTTATTATGAATTACAAAACAATTGTTATAGACCCTGGGCATGGGGGCACAGACCACGGAACATCTCATGGTAGCATTAGAGAAAAGGATCTAGTGCTGGATATTTCATTAAAACTCAGACAGGAATTATTAAAAAATGGCTACTTTGTAGTTATGACTAGAAACAAGGATATAAGAATCATCCCTGCTGTAAGGAGCGGGATAATAAAAAATAGTGGCGGTGCAATATGCATATCTAACCATATAAATGCTGGGGGAGGTAGGGGTGCAGAAATAATTCAAAGCATCCACAGCAACGGTCGGCTTGCTGCAATTTTGTTGGAGAAAATTGTGGAGACGGGTATGAGGAGGAGGAGAATATACAGCAGGGAATCAGCCAGGTTTCCAGGAGAAGACTACTATTATGTAATAAGAGATTCCAAACCGGTAGAAACGTTTATCGTTGAGTATGGCTTTCTTGACAGTAAAGAGGATAGGCAGCGTCTTGTTCAGGAAGGCTTTAGACTGGAGCTGGCAAAAGCTGTGTCAAGGGGTATAGATTTATACCTGAAAGATATGTCTGTTGTAATTGTGGATTTAGATGGTCAAAGCAAGCCTTTCCCCGGTGAAAAAAAGCAGCTTATTAGTGGACGATGGTATCTAGAAGCAAGAACATTTACAGAAATGGCAGGAGGCAGGGTAATCTGGGACAGCCAGAAGCAAAAAGCAGTGTTTGACTTTAGTGGAAAATAAATTTGCAGAAATTTTTTATTCTGTTTTAAGCATAATTCGACAACGGACACAAGACATAAAAAACGAGAAGAGAAGCCATTTCATATCCATTGGGGATGGAAAATATGTTAAAATATCTATTAAAGAAGACAAGACAAGGGGACGGTTCTTCTGTCTTGTTTTGGTTGAATCCCCAATACATTGACGAGGAGGAACAAAATGAAACCCAAAGTATTCATAGCAACACCTATTCCAATGGAAGTGGAGAGATACATAGGAGAACACTGCAGGTACGTAAAATGGGAGGGTGAGCATCCTATTTCCCGCGAGGATTTGCTGAAAGTACTAGCCGAGAATAGTGATATTGAGGGGTTAATGCTCAAGTATCACAAAATAGACAGGGAGCTTCTTGACCTTGTCCCTAATCTAAAGGTTGTTAGCAATGATGCAGTGGGATATGACAATTTTGATATTGAACTCATGAAGGAAAAGGGAATAATTGGAACAAATACCCCCTCTGTCCTTGATGAAACTGTAGCAGATACAGCTTTTGCATTAATGCTTGCAGCGTCAAGGCGGATTGTGGAGCTTGATAGATATGTTAAGGATGGCCATTGGGTAGAAGGCCCGGAGAAACGCTTTTATGGCTATGATGTCCATGGAGCTGTTCTTGGAATTATAGGTATGGGCAGGATTGGTGAAGCAGTTGCAAGACGGGCCAGGCTTGGATTTAACATGAGTGTTCTTTATAATAATCGTTCCCCAAAACCTCATGTGGAGGTCGAGCTTGGGGTAGAATACAGGCCCCTTGAAGAGCTTCTTAAGGAATCAGATTTTGTAGTGCTGCTGACACCCCTGACTCCAGAGACTAAATACTTAATGGGTGAAAGGGAATTTTCCTTGTTGAAGAAGACGGCTATTTTTGTTAATGTATCTCGAGGAAAGACTGTCAATGAAAAAGCACTTATCAAGGCTTTGCAGGAAGGAAAAATTTATGCAGCAGGCCTGGATGTGTTTGAACAAGAGCCAGTAGATCCCGGTAACCCTCTTCTTAAAATGAAAAACGTGGTAACAGTTCCTCATATTGGTTCTGCAACGGCAAAAACCCATCATGCCATGGCTGCCCTTGCTGCAAAAAACCTGGTAATTGCATGCACTGGGGGAGAACCTCCCAACCTGGTAAAGGAATTTATATAGCTGCAGCCTGTATAGCTTTAAACCTAGAATAATTCATAAGTTATGAGCTAGGGGACATATCTTTATTATAAAGCATGACTACAAAGGAGATGTGTCCCCTAATAAGAGTTTTAAGGGTTTTACATAAAAAGGATTGTCACGTGAAGGAAAACCTGGCTGGGAAACCGAATAATATATATCAAGAAAAATATTCGGAAAATTTAAACTATGGAGGAGATTGTTTTATGGAGTGCATATCTTTCCTGCAAAATACCAGACCCTTTATTTCTTTGCCCAAGGTTACTATAATTCAAATATGTTCACGATTAGAATTGAAAAAATATCCCCAGGATAGCTTTGTTTTTAAAAAAGGAGAGCTTTCACACAATATGCTATATATTGTTTTTAAAGGCTTGGCTGAGGTTATTGTATCTACAGAAAATCAGGATATTGGGGTATCCTATAGAAAACCTGGAGATTTCTTTGGAGAAACTGTTTTTTTAAGCGGCGATACTTATCCGGCATCTGTGAAAGCCGTTGAGGATTTGTACTGTTTTTCACTAGACAAGGAGACCTTTGAAGATTTGTGTATAAAGCATCCGTGTTTTGCCAAGCATTTCAGCCAT
>JAGXSK010000223.1 GCA_018333845.1 Clostridia bacterium
TTATGGAATATAGCTCTGCTAGTAAATCATTAAATATTTTTCGAAAAATAAACGCATCAGTCATTTCATTTATTTGCATAGAAACTTTGACAGTCTTAGGAGGTCTTTCGGGAGATTTTATTTTGAATGTCTCTGCTCTATTTTCCAATATTTTTACCTGATGCTTAAAATTGTCCAGATGAGATTTGAGTAGAATGCTTAATTCCTTGTCATGCACGAAATTAGTAAGCATTTGATAGGTTTCCATGCTGCTGTATCTAGCCCTTAAAAGATTCCAAATATTATAGGCTTCTTCTGTATCTATCTGTGTTGTGCCTGATGGGTTATTCTTAAATATTGAAAAGCTCAAGTTTTTTCTCCCCTGTTGAATTTTTAATAGTTTTTGCTATCTCAAATTCTAATATACTTATTAAGGTAATAAAGAATTTGCTTAAAGACTAATGACGCATCATTCTAAATAATGCGAAACTGGCGTTTCCATCAGACTGCTTCAGCATGTCTAAAATAGGCAAGTCAAATCCCAAAGAAATATGGGATTTTAATGGTGACACTTTTTTTAATATCCCATTCTGCAAAGGGTCTAAAACACTATTGCCATTTTCCCTATTTGCCACTGCCATTTCGCGGGGAAGATTAGTCAAATAATTCACGAAGGTAATCCCGGCGACCATGTAATATGCGGTGAATAATAACAGTATTGTCTATTATCCTGTAAAAAACGAGATACGGATGTACAACAATAAAGCGATATCCACGCTGAATAATCGTATATTTCTCATCAGATAAAACTGAACCCATATTAGGAAACTCTGCTAGTTTGGCTATTCCTTCATTTATCTTTTCCAGCATGATTTCTGCGGTGGCGATATTATCCTGTGATATGTATGAGAAAATCTCATCCATATCGTCAACTGCTGCAGGAGTATACTTGATTTTATGCTTTTGCGGCATTGATCTTCCCCTGAATCCTGGACATGACTTCATCATGTTCAAGTAGTTGTGCACCTTCGGTAATCTGCTTTTCTGCAACCAGCAACTTGGATTGCAATTTAATGCGGGCCTCCATGCGTCGAAACGCATCATAACTCATGACAACCAAGTCGGCTTCACCATTGCGGGTAAGTATTACCGGCTCGTCAAGCTCATGACATAATTTTGAAAAGCCGTTATAATCCTGTCGGATTGTTGTAGAAGGCTTGATATTCATTTTATGCAGCCCCCCTTCTTATGATATTATTCTGACTATAATCTATCATAATTATGCTATCCGGGCAAGTGAAACCTGCTCTATTAAGAACCATTGTCTTTTATTGCCATATTTTCACAATAATACTCAAAGCCTTCTGCCCGTAAATTTTGCCTGGGTGGATAATGAGATTGTGGTATAGGAAAGCTAGCAACAATACAAAGAAATGGCCGATATTTATATAATTGATATCAACATCAATACCTTGATGGTTCTGGGGCAATATCTAATGGTCCTCACTTTATAATAGATTTTTTTGTCTGGGTGATCTAGTTACTATCATTCTTAAAAGAGCACTTTTACTCAAAAAAATAGCACTGATAACAGCAGTGCTATTTAAAAGCCTTTCAATATGGAACCTATTTGGCTGTTCCAAAGGGGTTTCCTGATGTTCATCACGTTTCAATAGGCTTTAGTGTTCTGTATAAAGCAGATCATAGTACTGCTTCACCATTCTATCTGATGAGAAATTATGATGTGACATGTCAATACTTGCCTTCATCATTTTAATCCAACGATTTTTATTGTCAAAGTAAACAGGGACTGTCTCATCATATATGACCTTATATAATGCTTTCAAATCATGCTCATCCTGGGCATTATAATCCACTTCATTATGGAAAACTTCATCCAGCAGCCAACCATCTATTCCATGGTGAGGTCCTTCTGCCACCCAACCATCTATGACACTAATATTAAGGACACCGTTCATGGCAGCTTTCATCCCTGATGTACCGCTAGCCTCTAAAGGCCTGACAGGGTTATTCAGCCAGACATCGCTGCCCTGTACCATCAGCTTGGCAATTTCCATATTGTAGTTTTCCAGGAATACTATCATGTCCTCGTATTTTTTATCCATTTTAACAAGAAGCTGGATAATGTCCTTGCCGAGGGTGTCATTAGGATGTGCCTTGCCGGAAAAAATAAGCTGTATTTTGCCTTCTTTTAGCAAACCATCAAGTGCATTAGTATCACGAAAAATCAGTTCACTTCGTTTGTAAGGGGCAGCTCTTCTTGCAAAGCTTATTGTCAGTCTCTCCAGGTCCATATTTACCCCAGTTTTGTCTTTTACGTAATCTAATAGCTTCTTTTTTAAATCAATATGAGGCTTCCAAAGGTCTTCGCCCTTTTCCCAGGCACTGCGTATCTCTGAACTCTGCCAGGTTGGGGGGTGAACTCCGTTGGTAATGGAGATGATTTCGGCAGAATTATCTACATGCTTCCACATTTTGCGGGCCGTACGGCCGTGGAGCTTTGATACTCCGTTTGCTATTCTAGAAATTCTTAAAGCAGCAACAGTCATGTTGAAGGGATCTCCCCCTATTTCATACATCTGCTCATATGTAAGGCCGTTATATGCTTCCATATGCTGCAGCAGTTCATGACCGTGAACTTCGTTTCCTGCCTCAACAGGGGTATGGGTTGTAAAAACTATTTCCCTTCGGGTTTTCTGCCAGGCATCGTGAAAGCCTAGTCCGGCATTCATTTTTTCTCGTATTAATTCTAGACCTGCAAATACAGCATGTCCTTCGTTAAAATGGTATACGTCTATATCTATCCCAAGGGTTCTTAATGCCCTAACTCCCCCAACTCCAAGGATTATCTCCTGGGCGATTCTGTCTTGATCTACTCCGCCATAGAGCTTGCTTGTCATCCATCCATGCTCGCTTCTTTCAAAGTTTGTATTAAGTAAATATAAGGGAACATTTCCGTAAGCATCAACCATCATTATTTTGCAGGTTACATCCATACCGCGGACCCTAACCTGCACACTTTTGCCTGTATCCTTGACAGTTGGAAATTCATGTTCTGGATAGATATCGTAGGGTCTTCCATCTTCCCCAATTAATTGGGTTGTATAGTCATTTTTCCATAGTATACCAATACCTACCAAGGGAACTTCAATATCTTTAGCTGACTTTAGATGGTCCCCTGCAAGAATACCTAAGCCTCCTGCATATATAGGCAATTCACTATTAAGACCAAATTCCATACAAAAATATGCTACTTTGGGTAACTGCTCTTTATTATGATGATGCACCATATTGTCGGCAAAAAATTTACCGACTTTCACCTCCCTATCATAAGCGTTAACTATATTCTTCGAATTAAGTGGCAAGTTTATTCTAGAATTTGCAAAGGAGAGTTCGTGTTTTAAGTTTTATAAAGGGAATAAAATAGGAATCAAAAAACTACAAGCATTTGCTTGTAGTTTGGCAATTAAATTTGGCAGGGGTGACGCGACTCGAACACGCAACCAATGGATTTGGAGTCCACTACTCTACCGATTGAGCTACACCCCTGTATTTATGGTAGCGGTGGTAGGACTTGAACCTACGACCCTGCGGGTATGAACCGCATGCTCTAGCCAGCTGAGCTACACCGCCTTGGCACTAATATATTATAGCATGGAGAGTACAAAAAGTAAAAGAAATTTTATGGAAAAACACCTTAAAATCATTTTGTATGGGACAGTAGTTTATCATATACAAGATGTTATTGCAAACCCAGTTGTTAACAGGGTGTGATATTAACACTATAGATTAATTTTAAACGCAAATTTTATAAAAGGTATTGCCAAGATGTTTGTACCTGTGCTATACTTGCAAGCAATTAAACCTATTTAAAAAGTGATGACAGAGAAAAGTAGGTAAGCTGAGGTCCTCCAGGGATAAGATGCCATGGACTGGAAGCATCTTTAGGAAAAACGTTTACTGAAGTTCACTCTTGAGCTGTAGGGTGAAACTGCAAAGGCAGCAAGTAGTCCTAACCGGGTCTTCTCCGTTAAGATGAAGCCAGTATCGGGTAGATATACCCCGTACAGGAAACTTCAAGGTGGCTGGATAAACAAGTCAGCTATTAGGGTGGTACCGCGATAAGCATCAGCTTTTCGTCCCTAGAGGACGAAAGGCTTTTTTGTTTTACTGTAATTCTAGCGGGTACTGGACTAAGGGGGCAGCTATATAGTTGTCAAAAAGGGTGGTACCGCGGTTAATAACCGTCCCTCGTTTAAGGCGAGAGGCGGTATTTTTTTATTTAAAAAACTTTAGAAACTTTAAGGGTATTGCTGTTAAAGGTTTTGGAAAGGTATTAAGTAATGATCTATAGGATGGAGGTGATTAGGATGTTTGGAATTCCAGATTGGCAGGTGTCTCTTGCCTATATTTTAACTGTATTATCAGCAATTCTGTGTGTTGTTTACGGAATTGTTAAATGGAATAGTGAAACATAAAAATATAATATATATAAATATAAATATTTAGAATTATTTAGAGGGGAAGGGTCAAAATGAACAGTATTTTGTTATATGGCTTGATTATTCTATATTTATCAATTGTAGCTGGGTTAACCTATCTAGCTTACTGCAGGACAAAAAACTGCAAGGATTATCTTATTGCCGGGGGCAATAGTCATCCCTTTTTAATGGCAATGGCCTATGGTTCAACCTTTATCAGTACAGCGGCAATAATAGGTTTTGGTGGTGCAGCTGCACTTTTCGGTATGGGTTTGATGTGGTTGGCCTTCTTAAATATATTTGTTGGTATTTTTATTGCCTTTGTCCTTTTTGGAAAACCTACTTTGAGGCTAAGCAAGGAGCTAAATGTCAGCACCTTTCCTGAGCTTTTAGGTAAAAGATATAATTCCAGGTTTATTCAACAATATGCTGCAGCAGTAATATCACTGGCAATGCCTTTATATGCAGCTGCAGTAATGATAGGCGCTGCCTGGTTTTTGCAGTTGGTTTTAAATGTGGAGTATTCTACGATAGTATGGGTTTTTGGAATAATTGTGGGCATCTATGTTATGACCGGCGGACTTAAAGGGGTATTTTACAACGATGCTTTTCAAGGGTCCTTGATGTTTTTGGGTATGTCCATTCTTTTAGTGGCAACATATATAAAATTAGGTGGCGTTACCAACGCACATACAGCCTTAACAAATCTAGCCCATCTGGTACCTGAAGGCCTTGCTGCCAAGGGGCATCAGGGTTGGACTCAAATGCCGAAGTTTGCTTCTGAACAGTGGTGGGTATTAGTATCAACCCTGGTTCTGGGGGTAGGTATTGGTGTATTGGCCCAGCCACA
>JAGXSK010000224.1 GCA_018333845.1 Clostridia bacterium
TTACCTCTAATTTTAAACCTATAGCTGTTTGCTTCCAACTGAAGATTATCCCTAATTCTAATGGGCTTTACATATATCCCCAATTCCCTTGCACATTGTCTCCTTACAGCAGAAAGCCTGTCTAATAAATCACCCTGCTGGCCTTCATCAGTAAGGGGTATTAAGTTATATCCTATCTCAATTTCTAATGTGTCAACCTGCATTAAAGATAAAACATTTTCAGGCTCTTTTGTTTCTCTTGTACTCCGTTGAAGCTCCTGCTCATCTATCTCAAGCTTTTTTCTTTTTTCATCATTATGGAGCAGGTAAGCGGTAAACCCTGTTGCAGCTGCCAATATTAAAAATGGTGCCCAGGGTAGACCAGGTATAATTCCCAGGATTGCCAAGATTCCTGCAGCTAAAGCAATAACTTTTGGAAATGCAAACAACTGTTCACTCAAATCCTTGCCCAGGCTCTGGCCAGTAGCAGCCCTTGTTACCAAAATACCGGTAGCCGTAGATACTAATAGGGCCGGGATCTGGCTTACAAGTCCATCTCCAACTGTCAGAATGGTATACACCTGCAGTGCCTGGGTAACATCTAAACCTCTTTGCCATACCCCTATAATCAATCCACCTAGAATATTAACTATAACAATTATGATACCTGCAATGGCATCCCCTTTAACAAATTTACTAGAACCATCCATGGCACCAAAGAAGTCTGCCTCTTTTTGAATAATCTCTCGCCTTTCCTTTGCTTCCTGTTCTGTAATTATGCCTGCATTTAAATCAGCATCTATACTCATCTGCTTGCCTGGCATGGCGTCTAATGTAAAACGTGCAGCTACCTCTGCAACCCTGCTAGCACCATTGGTAATAACTACAAACTGGATAACAGTAATAATAGCAAATACAATAAATCCAACTACATAATTTCCCCCTACCACAAAACTTCCAAAAGCTTCAATAATCTGTCCTGCACTTCCTTCTCCTAAAATTAATCGGGTTGAGGAAATGTTTAAAGCTAACCTAAATAGGGTTACTACCAATAAAAGTGACGGGAAAATAGAAAACTGCAGGGGCCTGGTAATAAACATGGTAGTTAGTATTATAATTATACTGATAGTTAAGCTTAAGGTTAATAAAACATCTAAGACACTTGGATGTATAGGAATAACAATTATTAAAACAATAGATAAGATAAGTGTTGCGATAATAATATCAGTATATCCAAGTGCTTTTCTTAATCTCTGGGTAAAAGCTGATTGGTTTTGCGGCATTTATAATACTCTCCTCTTATTCTTTAACCTGTACACAGCAGCTAAAATTTCAGCAACAAGCTGATATAGCTCAAATGGTATCTCTTGCCCAATTTCCACTGTTTCATATAAACTCCAGGCTGCCGGTTTATTCTCTATGACAGGTATACTATTTTCCCTGGCCAGGTCAATTATCTTTAATGCCACATACCCTGCTCCCTTGGCAAGAACAAGAGGTGCATCTGTAACACCATCCTCATACTTAAGGGCAATGGCCAGGTGGGTAGGGTTTGTAACAACTACTGTTGCTTCTGGAACCTGGGCCATCATACGACTCATTGCCATCTTTCGCTGCTTCTCGCGAACCTTTGATTTGATAAGGGGGTCTCCTTCAGTCTGCTTATATTCTTGCTTTACTTCATGCTTGGTCATTTTAATTCTTTGTTTAAATTCCCATTTCTGATAGACAATATCAAGAATTGCTACAAAGATAAATACCAATGCTGCTACTATAGCCACCTTAAACAGTACGTTGGCAATCAAGTAGTTAATGCCCTCCATACCCATATCAGCCATAAAAAGCATTTTATTAAAATCACTCTTTACTATTAAGAATACAGCTATGCCCACAACTATTACTTTGATAATTGCTTTAGCCATTTCCACCAGGGCTTTTTTGGAAAAAATTCTTTTGAAGCCTTCAATTGGGTTTAAATGACTTAATTGGGGTTTTATTGCTTCTGGTGTAATTTTAAAGCCTACCTGCATCATGTTGGATGATATACCAATAATCACGGCAATAACAAATATTGGAGCAACTGTTTCAAAAAAAATATTCATAGAAAGTTTTAAAATATAGGTCAGATGTTCATGGGAAAGATCTTTTATTAGCTCCTTTGAATATATATGCACAGTAAAGCTGCTTAATTTTTCTCCATAATAGCCCCTTATCCAAAACAATGTTAAAACTAATGCAAAGATACCTAAAGCTGCATTTAAGTCAGTACTTTTGGCTACCTGACCTTTTTTTCGAGTCTCTTGTTTTTTATGAGGTGTAGCCTCTTCTGTTTTTTCTTCTTCTGCAAATAATTGTAGGTTAATTAACTTTAATCTCTCATTATAATTCATCGTGCCATAAGCTCCATTACTGTTATTAGGTCCCTTTCCATTTGTGAAAGCAGGTAACCAACAACTGTTGCAAATAGGGGTATAACTATTGCAACAGTAAACATTCCCAGGCCAGTTTTTAATGGAAAGCCTAATATAAATACATTCAGCTGTGGTACTGTCCTGGCCACAAGTCCCAAGGCTATGTCAGCAATTATTAATACTGCAATTATTGGTGCTGCAATTTTAAAAGCAAGGGCAAACATTCCCACAAAAGTTTTTAAGACATATAATGAAACAATTGGATCTATTACAACATTGGCAATGGGAACAAGGGTATAGCTATGAGCCAGGGCTGATATTAAAACATGATGTCCATCAACACTAAGAAAAATAAGTATGGCTACCATATACTTAAATTGGCCCATAAGGGTTGTGCTAGTTTGGGTCTGAGGATCTAACACTGAAGCCATGGCAAAACCAATATGAATATCTATCAGCTCACCAGAAATTCTGACAGCTGCAAAGACCATATTGGCCAGGAAGGCTAATGTTAATCCTACTGCAACCTCCTTTATGACCAAAAACCACCAGGCTAATAATGAAATATGCTCCATTGGCGCAAAGGGTACAAGGGGCAATAGGACAACTGAAAGGATAAAGCTAAACCCTATTTTCACCAAAACAGGAATTCCCCGTATGGAGAAAAATGGTGCTATTGTCACAAAGGCAGATGCTCTAGCAAATATTAAAAGCCATCCTTGAATAATAAGAAAATCAAACATTATTAATTACCGCACCATATTTGCCAGGTTGCCAAAGATGCTGACGGCAAAGCCAATTATGGATGCAAGCATCCAGGAGCTTGCTATAAATATAGCCAAGAATACTGCAATAATTTTCGGTACAAAGATTAGTGTCTGTTCTTGAATTTGAGTAGTTGCCATGAGTATGCTTATGGCAAGACCCACTACCAGACCTGTACCCAAGGCCGGCATGGACAGCAGGATTGCCAGGCTTAATGCTTCCCTTGCTAAATGGATAATGAATTCTTGAGTCATTTATACTCCACCTTTACATTCCATAGCTTTGCAATAGGGATTGGACAATTAAATACCATCCATCAGTCATAACAAATAACAGTATTTTAAAAGGCAATGAGATGATAATAGGGGGTACCATAAACATACCCATGGACATTAACGTACTTGCTATTACCATATCTATAATGAGAAAGGGAACAAATATCAAAAATCCCATTTGAAATGCTGTTTTAAGCTCACTTATTACAAAAGCCGGAATTAAAACCATTATATCTATATCCTCTGTACTCTCAGGTCTATCCATATTTGAGGCGTTCACAAACAAGGCTAGATCCTTTTCTCTGGTATGCTTTAGCATAAACTCCTTTAAATGGGTTTCTGCATTTGCAAGGGCAGCCTCCTGTGAAATTTCATTTGCTAGATAAGGTTCGAGAGCATCTACCCTTATTTGTTCAAAAACCGGAGCCATTATAAAAAAGGTTAAGAATAAAGCTAAGCCTATCAAAACCTGATTTGGTGGTGTTTGTTGTGTAGCCATTGCCATTCTAACAAAGGACAATACAACAATAATTCTAGTAAAGGAAGTCACTAAAATCATAAAAGCAGGCACCAGGGCTAGAATTGTTAGTATAAATAATACCTTTAAGGTATCTACCACTTCAGTTGGTTCATTGGTAGGGTTAATTCTCAAGTCAATCCCTGGTAATGGTTGTGCCAAAACCTGACCTGCAAGCACCAGCAAAAATACTAAAGTAATACCTGTAAAAAGTGTAATTCTATGTAAGCTCATGATTTGTCTGCCTCCCGCCGTTGTTTCAGCTTGGAAAGAACCTGTGCAAAAGTCTGAGAACCAGGGGCATTACCCTGTGGCGGCACATAGTCCGGCAGTTTATTAATCATTTGAATCTGATTTTCGGTAACACTATACAAAAAATACTCCTCTCCAACCTTTACAATTACCAGGGAAGCTTTATTGCCTATTCCTGTCTGTTCCATGACTTGCAGATAACCCCTGTGAAAGGAGAAGGATTTACGTGACAAAAAGAATCTAATAAAAAATAAGGCAAAGATTAAAACCAGGGGAAGAAAGATTAATATTCTTAATAATGCTTTCCAAAAGTCAAATTCTAACACTGTAATCCTCCAAACTATGCATTTTTGTCAGTAACCAGGCTGCCAACCCTAATACCAAATACTTCATTAATGATTACTACTTCACCCTTGGCAAAAACCTCACCATCTAATCTTATGTCAACAGGTTCACCTGCTAATTTTTCAAGGCTGATCACACTTCCTTCATTTAGACTAAGAACTTCTTTTAAAGTCATAGAAGTATTAGCAAGCTCTACTGTCATGTAAATTCTTAAATGTTTTAGTATTTCATAATCAAGTTGTGAAGTTGTCTGCCCCTTATTCTCAAAAGGTGTAAACTTTACTTTTTTTACTTCTGGAGTACCATTAAGACTTGCCAGCATTTCTCTTATTTGCTCTTCACTTAGGTTAATGAAATTCGCCCCCCTTACTGGATAATAAACTCTTCAAAATACAACCCAGTAATCTCCCCATTAGTAAGAAGCTCATTAATTGCTCCAATTAGTTCCTGCCGCAAAGCCTCAGTCTTCTCATTGCTGTCCAGGTCAGCAACCCTTTTGCTTCGCAAGATATTTATCACTGTATCTTTAATTCTATGGTTTTTTAACTCCAGTTCATTTAGAAGCTTTCTATCAGCATATTCCAGGGTTATCTGGGTTCTTAGATACCTTCTGTGGCCAGCATCAGCAAGATTGATTACAAAGCTTTGTATTGTAAGAGTTTGAAGATTTCTCATAGGTATTGTACCATCATCACTACCATTTACCATGTTAGAAAAATAAAATCCCACAGCTCCAGAAACAATTATTAAAGGTATTATAATAATTAACATCCACTTTAGCCATTTTTTCTTGCCTTTTACCTCTTCAGTTTGATTCTGTTTTTGCTCTGCCACCATTTACCACCTCACTCTTAAAGGGATCTTCTGCATTAATTACAATAATTACCCGCCTGTTAAGCTGCCAATTTTCCGGGCTGTCATTTGGTACAATTGGATGATACTCTCCAAGCCCAACAATTGCAAATCTTTCAGGTTCCAGATTTAAATCGTCAATAAAATATCTGACAACACTTAATGCCCTTGCTACTGAAAGTTCCCAGTTGCTTGGAAACTGAGGAGTATTAATGGGCCTATCATCTGTATGACCTTCAACAGAAGTCATGTAAGGCAGTTCCCTCAAAAGAGGAGCAAGTTTTTTCAGTACTTCCTTGGCATTTGGCTTCAACTCTGCCCTGGCCGAATCAAAAAGGATCCTGTCTTTAATCTCTAAAGCTATCCCTCTTTTTTCAAATCTAACTTCTACAACTTCCTGGAGATCATGTTCTTTAATATAATTAGTTACAGTTATATACACCTCAACCAGGGGGTTCTCTTCTATAACTTCTTGTATTTCCCCCATATCCAAGCTTCCATCCTGCTCAGATTTTTCCTGTATGTCCTGAACGGTTTTGTCCTGCAAGATATTATCTTGCGTTTCAGGTTCAGGAGGTGATTCCAGGGGTTGGGGACCCATATGCAATATGCCTGCTCCCTGAAAAGATGCCACGAATTGTTGAAACTTTATTATATCTATTATTGAAAAGGAATACAAAAGTACAAAAAATACCAAAATCAGGGTTACCATATCGGCATATGTAACCATCCATGCTGGTGCACCTTCTTCGTCCTTTTTCTTCCTTGGCACACGTCTCATGAGAATACCGCCTCTTTTTCTTTAGCAGTTTCATTTTGTTTAACTGCCTGGGGTCCTACAAAGGATTTAAGCTTTTCTTCCAAAATTCTTGGATTCATTCCAGACTGAATACCAATAATGCCTTCAAGCATCAAATACCTGGCCAGGACTTCTTCTTCACTTTTTAGCTCTAACTTGCCTGCCATGGGTATAAATACCAGGTTGGCTAAAAGAGAACCATAAAAGGTAGTTAAAAGAGCCAGGGCCATGGCTGGTCCTAAAGCACTGGGGTCATTTAGTTTGGAGAGCATCTGAATAAGTCCTATAAGAGTGCCTATCATGCCAAAGGCAGGAGCATAGACACCCCAGGCCTTAAAAACCTTTTGTCCAAGTTCATGACGCTGTCTTGTGTAATCAATATCTGTCTCAAGGATATCTTTAATTAAATCTGGATCAAGGGCATCTACCATAAGTCTTATACCCTTTTGATAAAAGGGATCCTCTAGCCTTTCCACATCATCTTCTAATCCCAGCAAACCCTCTCTCCTTGCCTTTCTTGCCAAATCTGCAAAGATATCAATAATTTCCTGAAAATTGATTCCATTATTTTTAAATATATTCCTGCTTGTCTTGAGCACATTAAAAACCTGCTGTGAGTTAAAGTTAACAAGCAATGCTGCAAAGGATCCGCCAACAGTAATAAGCAGCCCAGGAATACTAATAAATAAAACCAGGCTACTACCTATCATTATTGATATTGAAATCATAATTAATCCAGCCACTATACCGATAAGACTTAACATGTCAAACCTATTCATTACTCCACCTCTTTTGGAAATGTACCTGCTTGCTTTAAAACCATACCCTGATAAACTGTAGCTTTTTCTATTACCTCATCCATACTATCCAATACAATTACCTTTTTACCGCTAGTCAGGGTAATTACTGTTTCCGGCATGTTCTCTATCTTTTCTATGAGGTTGACATTTATTACAACTGTCCTGTTATCCATTGCGGTCAGCTTTATCACTTCAAACACCCCATTTATGTATGTGGCTGAAAGAACAGCTTATCCAACTGCTATCCAATCAGCCACTATTTAATTATTTATTAAACCTTATCTCTTGAGTTGGGCCAATTCTTGAAGCATCTCATCAGAGGTCCTTATGGTTCTGGCATTTGCCTGGTGACCCCTTTGGGTAACTATCATGTCAGTAAATTCTTCTGCCAGGTCAACATTAGACATCTCCAGGTTTCCCGGAAGCAATGAACCTTGCCCATGCCTGCCATTTGGCCCATCATAAAAAGGCACTCCAGAGTTGTTTGTTCTGCTGTACATGTTCATACCTATTTTTTCTAAACCCATGGGGTTATTAAACTTTGCAACTGCTACTGGAGAAGCTATACCATAAGTAATTGGATCTGTTGTATAATCGTTATCCGGGCTGAAACTGCCAATATTTCCCTGAGGATCAATGAATGTTATATAGCCCTGGGCATCTACTGAAACATTGCGCACATTGTTAATAGGAACTTGCACTAGACTTAATCTGCCGTCAGCTGTGGGGTCAGTTGCATCAGGTACATAGCTCAACACATATTTTCCTGTAGATGTGCATACTAAAAATCCTTGTTCATCAAAGGCAAAATTTCCGGCCCTTGTATATGCCACTGTACCTTCATCATAGGAGTCGCTCCAGTCTATCTGCCCAGCTGCATCTCTTTTAGCATCTGCCACTACAAAGTATCCATCACCTTGAATCATCAAATCAAAGTTATTGCCTGTGGACATGGCAGCTCCCTGTGTATGGAGTACATCAATGGTACCAATGCTAACCCCCAGACCTACCTGCACAGGATTCATGCCGCCAACATTGGCTGTTGGCTGGGAGGCTCCCCTTAGTGTTTGGCTCATCATATCTTGAAATACTGTCCTGGATTTCTTGTAGCCTATTGTATTAACATTAGATATGTTATTTCCTATTACATCCATTCTTAGCTGGTGTGTTCTTAAACCAGCTACTCCAGAATATAAGGAACGCATCATTTTTAATCGACCTCTCTTTTGTTTATTTTATTTTCAATACCTGCATCAATCGATCAACAGGTTTTGAGGCTTCCTCAATGGAGGTCCAGCCTCTTAAATTTACGCGAAATCTAGATTATCACAGCACTGTCAATGTTAGTAAAGACATTTTCCTTCATCCTTTCACTCTCAACCACTGTAATAACTGTATTGTTTTTCACACTTATAACTAGAGCAGCATTATCAGTTAGAACCAGGGATTCTTTGCTCCCCTTCTGGGATGCTGTTTCTACCGCCCTTGCTATCTTCTCCAATTGGGACGGTTCAAACTCCAGTCCGCTTTGAACCATTCTTTGCTTGGCATGGGCACTAAACTTTAATTGGTTGTCAGCCTGGCCCAGCTGAGAATGAAGGATGTTCTGAAAGGGAAGATTTTGAGTTTCTCCCTGTTTCCCAACCTTATTGATACTCTGGCTAACTGGCAGTACAGGCTGCTTATGAATACTAATTTTTTGGGCCATTATTCACCAACCCCTTCCATCCCTTCATCTAAACCTTGCTCATCCATATCTGGTTCCTTTGATAGGCCTCCATGGTTTCTGTCTGAAACCCATAGTACAAAAGCTGCTGGTATTTCATGTTCTCCAATTATCAAGTAAGGTACCCCTTCTTTTAATTTGACCCTGGAGACTACTCCTTCATGTACTGCTTCAGTATGGGGATTAACTGCATGTACGACTTTTCCTATTAAAGCTACTGATTCGGAGAGGATAAAAGAGGCAGCCATTTCTCGTTGGTTATATAAAACCTCCAGCATAACCTCATTTATTAATGATACAGATTTATTCATGTTTTGCAGCTGTTCCAATGAAGAAAAAGTAGCCATCTGTGCTATAAACTCTTTATCACCCATTGGTTCTAATGGGTTTTGATTTCGAAGCTGTGTTACCAGCAAATTTAGAAATTCATTCTTCCCCAGTTCTTTTTTCACGGTTCTGCTTAATTCATTTTGTTGAGTTGAGTATGAATTGACTTTACTAATGCCCATTTAATCACCCCCTAGGCTAGATAATTTACACCTGTTATTTGACTGTTAATATTTGCAGTTTCTCCCTGGTTCACATCAAGCACATGATCACTCAAGGTTTTTATGGTTAGGTCATTATAGTTTCTGCTGTTTTCCTGGTGCTGGTTCTTTTCATTAAAGGTATCCCCCTCATGTCCCCCAACGTTTACACCCAGGTATTCCACCTTTATGCCCTGTTCCTGCATGGCATTTCTGATTTGCTGCATTGCTGAGTTGAGCAGGCTGCCCGCATGGCTTTTATCTGCTGTAAGGCTTGCCGTGACTAAACCATCACTATAGGTAAGATGAACCTTAACCCTTCCCAAAAACTCTGGTTTAAGTTGTATTTCCATGTATGTCTTATTCTGGTTCACGTAAGTTTGGGTTTTTTGAACTATTTGCTGCACCATCTGCCATGTAATGTTGTGCAGGGTGCTTGCTTCAGGTTTAACTGCTGAAGTTACTGTAGAACTCCTGCCAATATCACTAGTCATGTTTGGGCTTATCTCCTGGACTATCCTTGCAAAGCTTTTATC
>JAGXSK010000225.1 GCA_018333845.1 Clostridia bacterium
CCTGCCATACCCAGTGTCCCGTTGTAGCCAACTATTTGAAGTATCCGGGACCTAAATATTTAGGCCCTGAACTGGAAAGGCTCCGTTTAGCAAGGGGAGAAAGAGAGCCGTTAAAAATTGATGACAGTCTGGCCTATTGTACAAACTGTAAAAGGTGTGACATTGCCTGCCCCCATGGTGTCAAGCCCTCCTTTTATAATCTGAAAAACAAGGCCAGGGTAAAGGCCAGGCCTTTTGAAAGGCTCAGGGACTGGACTTTGGCCCACAATGTGTGGTGGGGGAAAATGGCAAGCAAGGTTCCAGGATTGAGCAATTTTGTGTTGAAGCTCCCTGTTGCTAAATATGCAATGGGCATCCTGGGCATGGCCCCTAGAGATTTCCCGGAATACAAGAAGCAAAAGCTTAGAATAAATAACCAACAAATCCAGGTTACAAAACAAGGTCCAAGGGATCAGGAGGGTAAAAAGGTTCTCTATTATCCTGGCTGCTATGCAAGCTTTAATGAGCCGGAGATTATCCAGGCAGCAATAGATATCCTGGAAAGGCATGGTTATGATGTTCAAATAGCTCCAACCCAGTGCTGCGGAACTCCCATGTTCAGCAATGGTCTCTTGGATGAAACCAGGGAGCTTGCTAGAAAGAATCTAGATGTTTTCCTGGGCTATATTCAAAAAGGTTACAAAATCGTAACCACATGTCCCAGCTGCGGCCTTGCCATCAAGGATGAGTACAGGGACCTTGTGCCCGGACAAAAAGCAGAACAGGCAGCAAAAAATGTCTGGGAGCTCTTTGAGCTTCTTGAGGAGGAGGAAGTTCTTCACTTTAAAGAGGCTCCAAGTAAAGGAGAAGAGGCTAAAACTAAGGCTAGAATACCAAAGGCCTTCTACCACGTGCCCTGTCATTTAAGGGTGCAGGGCATGGGTTATCCAGGAGTAAACATTTTAAGAAAATATGCAGTGGATAATTTAATTCTAGAGGACAGCTACTGCTGCGGCCTTTCAGGAACCTACGGCTTCAAAAGGGAAAAATATGAGCTGTCCAAGGCAATTGGCAGCCCCCTTTTCGAGGCAATCAAGGCTTCTGGAGCACCCCTGGTCATAACAGATTGCGGCACATGTAAGCTGCAGATAGAGCAGGCTGCCGGGGTTCCTGTAAAACATACTGCCCTGGTCCTGAGGGAGTATTTAGATTAACCAGATGACACAGAATAATAAGGACCTCTAAAGCCCGTAAATAAAGACCCTGCTGCTGTGATTAGCATTATACTTTCCGGCAGCGGGGTTCTTTATTGCTTTTTTAGATTATATCTTACTAACTAATACTACAGCGAAATTTAGCAATTAACAAAGCCATGGGGACGGTTCGAGGGTCACCGTAGTGCAGCGAAGGTCCGAAGGGAAGACGATGGAACCGTCCCTATGGTGTCCTATGGCGTCGTCCCAATGGAGTAGGAACATAACGAAAAGAGTAACCTTTCGCTGTAGTACTAGACATAAATGCAAAAACAAAGTATAATCAATGTAGATACATATTTTAGAAAGAGGTTGACAATAATGATAGTAAAAGTTCAAAAGTGGGGAAACAGCCTGGCCCTTAGAATTCCCAAATCCTTTGCAGAAGAAATTAAATTGAAAGTGGATTCGCGAGTAAATTTATCTTTACAAGAAAATAAGCTGGTAATTGAGTCCGTGGATGAAACACCTGAATATGAGTTAAAAGAATTACTCCTGAAGGTGCAAGAATCCAATATCCATACAGAATACTCCTTTGGAAAACCAGAAGGCAAGGAGATTTGGTAATGGGAGCCAATTATGTGCCTGATAGAGGGGATATTGTATGGCTGAACTTTTCTCCACAAGCAGGCCATGAGCAAGGAGGAAGCAGACCTGCATTGTGTATATCTCCGATAGAATACAATGAAAAAGTTGGCCTGGCAATTTTTTGTCCTATAACTTCTAACCAAAAGGGATATCCCTTTGAAGTTCCTTTGCCTTTATCATTGCCTATAAACGGGGTAATTTTGGCGGATCATATTAAAAATTTAGATTGGAAGGCTAGAAATATAAGATTCATTTGCAAACTCCAGGAGGATATATTTATAGAGGTAATTGGCAAGGCTTTGACCTTAATAAAATAGCTTTTTGGCTTCCTCCAGCCTGTATTGGTTTAGACAATTCTCCATGTTCTCTATGATTTCTGGAACCTCTTCAGTGTCAGTCTTGAAGGTGTGGGTGGCTGCCCTGCTTACTTCCCTTTCAGCCTCGCCCAGTTGATTTAAAAACTCAACAAATTTGTCATAGGATTTGTAGTGATTTACTACCAGCTGGCCATAATTATCGCCATGGGACTTTAATAGTGCCAGGTAGTGCTGACAGAGTAGTTTAATCTCCTTGAGTTGTTTTTCAAAAATGTTTAGCACCCTGGCATCGGCGTTAGGTTTGGTTTTAACAATTTTTTCAATCTCTAGATCTGCATCTTCTTCAGCCATTTCTTTAGTAGATATTTTATAAGCCGTGTCTAATGCAATTTTTTTGGTATAGAGATAGCCTTCGCTAAATGCCCTTGATGTCTCCTTGTATTTGGCATAGCGCTGCATATAGGGAATAAACACTATAGGAATGAGAATCATCCAGACAGATATTTCGGGCTTTTCAACTACCTTTGAAGTCACCTCCCATGAGGTTTTCCTTTCATAAGATAAAATGTTATTATATTTTGGATCTGTAATGGCAGTGCCTTTATCAACCATGCTATAACCTCCATTTCAAAAGCTCTACTAGTTATAGTATACATTATTTATTATATATCAACCATCCAAAACGCAATTTTATCTTCGCACAGCCTGTCAGACCCCGACCTCGCATAAGGAAAGGGGACACACCTGCTGAAGTCTGGGATATTCCTGGGGACATTCCTGTCCCCAACTAATGGGGATTAACAGGCTATAAGCTCGAAATAAGTGCGACTAAGGTTCAGGTGGGGTTTTAACACCCCACCTGAACCTTAGTCTTCTTTATAAGCTTTGAAGATAAGTTTTACTTTTTCAAAACATGTGTTTATGTGCTTAATGAATAATTATAAAGAAACTCTCCCAGGTATATCCAGGAGAGTTTGGTGCATTTAGATTATTTCATCAAGCTCTCAGTAATTCCTGGGAATAATACAAAGAACATGATGTATGCAACGGTCAATGTTAATGCGAGGTTAAAGCTCTGACCGCATACATAAAGGATAACCGGCTTGCCTCCCTTGAAGTACTTGGCAAGTTCGCGGAAGTCAGTTGACAAGCCTATACTGGCAAAGGCCAAAGCAAATAACCAGCGCTGCAGGTTGCTGACAAAACCGCTGATACCATCATCAATTAGAACCTTGGCAGTTTCATCACCCATGGATGCATAAAGAATTGAGAAAACTATGGAAGCGCCAAGGAAACCAAGAACAAACTTTGGAAAACGATTCCAGATTTCTCTTAATGCGCCTTTAAAGCTTAAATCAGCTTCGTCTTTTCTAGAAACATCGACCTTTAAGCACCAGTAAGCTGCAATACAAAAGGCCATTAGACCGATTAAAATGTTCTGGATCATCTTGATGGTTGCTGCAACGTCCCTGGCAACAGGACCAACCAATTCACCTGCAGCAACAACGGCACCTGTAGAGTCAATTGTACCGCCCATCCACGCTCCGCCTAGTACCTGGTGCATGCCCATGTACTTGATTGCCATTGGCATAACAACCATCATGACAGCTGTAAAGAGAATAGAGATACCAACAGCCAGGGTCAGCTCTTCCTTCTTGGCCCTGCTTGCAGCAGCAGCAGCAATGGCAGCGGACACACCACTAACTGACATGTCTGCTGATACAACAATGTTTAAGGTTTTAGATTCCATCTTAAGAACCTTTTGACCAAACCAGAAGGTAACGATTAAAACAACAGGGGTAACAAACCAGGTTACAAATATACCAGGTATACCTATTAAAAGGATTTTGTTCATCAGGATTGAAGAACCCAAGAGCACAAGGCCTGTTTTAATGTAATACTCAGTTTGTACTGCTGGCATAATCCACTTCGGTGTGCCAATTGTGTTGCTGACAAGGAAACCGATGATAATGGCCCATAACACGTACTCCAGGCCCCATGCATTTGCAAACTGATGGGCTGCCAGGAAGAAGGACAGGGTTGCTACAATAAAAACAGCCGGGAAGCCAATTAAAAACTGTCCAACAGATCGACCCATGAAACGTATTCCTATTGCAAAGAATAATGCCAGGAAAATCATCAAAGGAATCAAGGTAGTCAAATGGTTAAATGGCTTGTTTCCTGCTTTGGCTTTTGCACTTGCTTCTGCAGATCTGGCATCGCGCCACTCACTAATTTTCTCTTCAGCCTCGGCATTTAGAGCAGCATCCTGGAAATTAGCTGCAGCAGCAGCTGCTTCTGCAGCAATGGCAGCTTCCTTGGCAGCTGCTAGAGCAGCCTTGGCTTCCTCATGCTTTGCTATATTGGCATCATTTAAAGCCTGTGCCTCGGCAGGACTTCTATAGAATGACTGTACTGGATTGTCACTCCATCTTGCAGGACGGGTAAAATATTTATTAATGCTTTTTGCTAGATCTGTGTTGCTGCCTCTTAAGCTTGTCTTGGCATCATTGGCCTCATGCCAGGCAATTGTTTTAAAGGGTGCTTTTTCGGCCTCTGCCTCCATTGTGGCATTGCTTTCGGCAATTATCTGGTTCATGTCGGCTGGGGGATTGCCAAAGAAAATAAACATACCAAATAGTAAGATAATAATACCCAACCAAATTGCCCAGTAATCTTCAAATTTCCACAAGTAGGAATAATCTTTTTTTGGGCT